>JAIRMH010000343.1 GCA_031258835.1 Tannerella sp. | reverse complement strand
CCCCATACATATTCGTTTGAAAATCAGCATTATATAGATGAAGTAGGCGTTAGTTCAGACTTTATTAGCGCCAAGACTGTTGATGTCGTCATTATCCTTTGGATACTGATGCGGTTTTTCGTGTACGTTTTTTTTAGATGTACAGCGGTTTCTCTTTTTGGGGTTTCGAAAATTTTCCAAACCGTTATTCATGCTTCTGCGGTACGTGTTCAAACGCATAGTGCACAAGGCGGTACGCAGGCTAAGATACGCAGAGTATACTACGATGCGCGTAATGTTAAACATAAAAATTTAAGAATTATGAAGAAGAATATTTTTCGATTGGACAGTTCCTGATGAACTCCTGATGAACCGTTTGGGGCGGGACGGTATAATAAAATAGCGCTACAAAATATCTTATTACAATTACATGAATTTTATTAAACAGTTAAATCTATGGACATGAATTTAAAAAAAAGAAATGGAATTATCCGAATGTATGCCATTGGGATAATGTGTGGTTTCCTAGCGATTGCTCAGGGTTATGCCCAGACAGGAACCGTGACGGGAACTGTTACCGACAAACAAACCGGAGAAGAAATAATCGGAGCCGGCGTATCGATTGTTGGGACTGTGAAAGGGACGGTGACGGACGTCGACGGTCATTTTTCGTTGCCGGATGTGCCGTCTAATGCTGTATTGACAATCACCTGCGTCGGCTATGTAACGCAACGCATAACTGTTGGGGATCAGTCAAATTTAGTCATTCAGTTACAGGAAGACGTCGCGGCGCTGGAAGAAGTCGTCGTAGTGGGCTACGGTACGCAAAAGAAGGTGACGCTGACAGGTTCGGTCGTAGCCATAGGCAACGAGCAAATTATCGCTACCAAGAACGCAAATCTTCAGAACTTGCTTACCGGCAAACTGCCCGGCTTGCGCGTGATTCAGAAAACCTCCGAACCGGGGCAGTTCACCAATCAGTTCGACATCCGCGGGTTGGGTAGTCCTTTGTTCATTGTGGATGGCGTTCCGCGTGGCGATTTCCCGCGTATGGATCCGAATGATATAGAAAATATTTCTATTTTGAAAGATGCTTCGGCTGCTATCTACGGCGTGCGGGCAGCTAACGGGGTTGTGTTGATTACCACCCGGACGGGCGCTAAACAGAAGGCCTCCATCGAATATTCCGGATACTACGGAATACAAATGCCGGCTGAAATATTAGATCCTGTTAATGCTTGGGATCGTGCTGTGTTATTTAACGAAACGACAATGCGCAATACTACGAATCCGCACAAAACGTACGACGACCAGTATTTTCAGGATTTGAAGGACGGCAAGATGCCCGATACCGACTGGTACAATGAGATCATACGCAGTACTGCCGCACAACGGCAACACAATATTTCTATTCAAGGCGGGACAGATAAAGTGGATTACTTTGTTAACCTCGGTTATAACAATCAGGGAAGTTTTTTCAAAACCAATTCGTCGAATTACGAACGCTACAATATGCGTGCAAATCTCAACAGCGAGATTGTCGACAACCTGAAGGCATCCGTCCGCTTGAACTACATTACGGATCAGACAAATCGCCAGAATAATGATTCGTGGACGATTTTTGCGAAGTTATGGCGCTCCAAACCCACGGATGCCGTTTATGCAAACAACACGGCGCCTTATTATACGCACCCAACAAGCGGCGATATTGAAAATGTTGTGCCACTGATTCATCCCGAACTGAGTGGCGAAGTAAACAATAAGAAACACATTTTGCAATCCAACATGTCGCTCAATTATCAGATTCCGTTTGTGAAAGGTCTGTCAACTAATTTTATGTTCAGTTATGACAGGACGTTCGACGATAATTCCAACTTCAAGAAATCTTTTAACGAGTATACTTACAATGCGGCGAATGATACTTACACTACCTATACGCGCAACTCTCCGACACAACTGACCCGTAATTATTCCACAAGTTATTCAACATTGTGGAACGCATCGTTGAACTACGACAATACGTTTATTGGAAAACACCATGTGACGGCTCTGGCGCTGTACGAAGAAAGCTACGGGCAGGATTATAATTTGCGCGCCATGCGTTATTTCAGTATGCCTATACCCTATCTGTTTGCGGGTGATACGGAAAATCAGGAAGGTTACGGAAGCGGTTTGTCGGAAAGTGCCAACAAGGCGTTGGTCGGTCGTTTGAATTACGACTTTATCAGTAAGTACATATTGGAATTTGCGTTTCGTTACGATGGGTCTTCCAAGTTTCCGAAAGGTAAACAGTGGGGTTTCTTTCCAAGCCTCCAATTCGCTTATCGCGTTTCGGAAGAGGCGTTTTTCAAGGATCGTATTTCATTTGTCAGCAATTTGAAATTCAGGGGATCGTGGGGAATACTTGGCGATGACAGCGCTTCAGAGTTCCAATTCGTCGAAGGATTCGACTATCCGGCTTCCGGCGGCAATCGTAGCCGGCCTTCCGGTTACGTATTCGGCAACACGTTTACGAATGCATTAGGTTTTCGTAACGCGCCCAACCCCGACATAACATGGTATACGGCAACTATGAAAAATATCGGCGTTGACATGGATTTATGGCACGGATTGTTCGGATTTTCATTTGACCTTTTCCAGCGCGACAGGGATGGATTGCTGGATACCCCGTCGATCATCGTTCCAGGAACATTTGGATCAGGAATCTCTCAAGCGAACCTCAATGCCGACCGCAATAAAGGATTTGAATTTGAATTGAGACACCACAACCGTATAGATAGAGATTTCGATTATCATGTAACCGGTTTTGTTTCCATGACGCGCGGTATGTTGACCAAAAAGGTACAGCCCGACCGTACAAATTCTTACGATTATTGGCGTAACAATCAGGTGGGTCGCTATACCGATATCTGGTTCGGCAAAGAAGCTGCCGGCACTTACCAATCATACGGCGAGATCGCTAATTCCATTTATTCAAATAGCGGCACATTACCGGGCGATCCGATTTACTTAGATTGGAACGGCGACGGCGTGATTGATGGCGACGACGATCATCCGATTGCTACAACTATTAATCCGGGATCTTCGTTTCAGGATCAGCGTAACTATCCGTTGATGAATTTTGCGCTGACTATCGGAGCGCAGTATAAATGGTTTGACCTGACGCTGCAAATGCAAGGGTCGGCCATGTCGTATGTATCTTATGGCGAACAATTGCTAATACCGCTTGCCTGGGATGGTAATGCGTTGCCGATTTTGTTCGATCGCTGGCATCCCGTTGATCCCGACATAGATCCGTATGAGCCTTCAACCCAGTGGGTCTCGGGTCGCTATCCCTACGGTTTAACGCGTGCAGAAACAAACTCTGAGTTTAATATTCAAAACGGCGCATATGCTCGTCTGAAAAACATGGAGTTGGGATTTACGCTACCTCGAAACATCGTGACGAATAAATTGGGCGTTAATAATCTTCGTTTGTATGTCAATGCTTACAACCTGTTTACCGTTACGAAAGTGAAAGGACTTGACCCGGAAAGGCCTACCGAACTCTATGGTTACATGTATCCCCTGAACCGTACCGTCAATTTTGGCGGCACGATTAAATTTTAACAACAAGGTTTAACTCATTAGATAGATTAAATTATGAAAAAGATAGATTATATAATAATGATGATGATATTTCCCGTGTACCTGTTTACGTCGTGCGTCGATCTGGACATTACCCCCAAAAACATTCTGACGGCTCAGGACATCTATTCCGAAGGAGGTATCAAGGCATACATGGCAGGTATGTATCGAAGTTTGCCCATGGAGGATTTTCATTATGCCGCGAATAGCTCGTCAAACAGTGGTTATTTTAACACATTGAACATTTGGCAACTTGGTACATTAACGGGTGAGATGTGTAATGAAGACAGCGGATTCGGACAATACCACCGCGGTGGTTATTGGAGTGACGGTTTTAAGCTCATACGACAGGCCAATACATTGATTAACGACCTGCCGAATTATCCCGAGCTGGCAACTTATGCTTCGGCATGGATTGCCGAAGCTAAATTTATTCGTGCATACGTTTATTTTCAGTTGGCAAAACGATATGGCGGGATGCCTGTTGTCGAAGTCCCGCAAACGATTGATCCGGATGATGAATCTGTCTTATGGATAGCCAGAAGCAGCCATGTCGATACATACGAATTTATTTTGAAGGACCTTGACGATGCCATTGCCGGTATGCCCGAAACAAGTGAAGCCGGTCGTGCGAACAAATATGTTGCCGCCGGGCTGAAAAGCCGCGTTGCATTGTATGCCGCCACTACTGCACGTTACGGTCATGATAAATTTCCGGACTGGGAGGTCGACGGCGTGTTACTTCAAGGTATTCCGACCGACAGGGCGGTCGGTTATTTCAAACAGGCTTGGGATGCGGCTAAACTGGTAGAAGGACATTACGATCTGCACAATGCCAATGCGGACAAAGTGGCCAATTTTGCCGAAGTGTGGGAAAAATGTGATAATAACAACGAAAGTATGTGGCTGCGCAAAAATGACTATTTGATGACCACTCACTCCGTAGATGCGTTGTTTAGCCCGGTGCGTTTAACTACGACTTATGGCGGACGTTATGGCGTTCCCTTAGACTGGGTGGAACTATTTGACGGTTTGCCGCTGAACGAAGAGGGTCATTTCAGCGCTTTTGACGAAGACGGTTACTATCGTGTGTATGACAATTGCCATCAGATGTGGGACGCTGCCGAACCTCGCCTGCGCGCCCAGATTTTCGTTCCGGGCATGATGGCGCGGGGGTTCAAAATTGATGTTCGTTCAGGCGTATTTAACAAGGATATAAACCCGGAAGCAGATAAGTTCAAGAAATTCAGTATTGACGACGGCGCAACCAACTTTAACTACCGGGATGGTCAAACCGATTCGAGGATACCGGAGAAGAACATGTTTGCATCGGATAACTCGCGGATTATTACCCAAAATAATAACAATACGGAATCGGCAACATACGACGATATTCCGGGTATGAAAATCTTCATAGCCGGTTTGGACGGCCCTAAAATGAAATGGAATGGACAGGGAAGTACGATGACCGGTATTTTGTTGCGTAAATTTTTAGATTTGAATATGCCTCTTGCATCCGTCAAGCTGGAGGAATCCATGCAATCCTGGATTGAGATGCGTTATGCGGAAATGCTGCTGAACCGTGCCGAGGCGGCGATAGAACTCTATCAAAGCGGGGAAACAAACTATCAGGGCGTCGACATGCAACAGGATGCTTACGAATGTATTAATGCCGTGCGAGAGCGTGCGGGCGCGAATTTGCTGACAGGCAAGGCCGAACTTTCCGGCGATCCGGCCTGTACGAACTGGACGAAACCCGGCCCTAAAGGACAGGGCGCATGGGTAGAAGGCCCTAATCGCGCCTTGCAGATTCTTCGCGTTGAACGCTACAAGGAACTCGCTAACGAAGCAAAAATCTATTGGGATTTGATGCGCTGGTTCACGTTTGATACGCAATTCAACCAGACGAACAAGAGGGGTTTGTATTCGTTTATGTTCACGGAAGGCGCTACGGTCGACGAAAGCGGCATTCCCGATGGCAAGTATATCTATGATGCCAAACAGGGCGAACACTATTGCGAGCCTGTTACATTCGACAGAAATCGCTATTATGAAGGGATCCCTTCCGGAGAACTTCAAAATAATCCGTTGTTACAGAAAAACAGAAATCAATAATATTAAAATTTTCAAGATATGAAACAGCTAAATTTTTATAGCATATTTGTTTTTTGCTGCTTGTCGCTTGCGAGTTGTGAAATAGACAATTATGAAGCTCCGGACTGTACGATAGAGGGTGAAATTTTCGATCACCTCCATCAACCTTTTCAGGTGAATCAAGGAGCGGGGATTATCCGTATTCGTGAAATCAGTTGGGCGAAAGATAGCGCTACATATACCTCCAACAGGACGCTTAAGGTGCAGCAGGACGGGACATACCGCAATACGAAACTATTCCGGGGCGTCTATCGCCTGTTGCCTTACAGCGGTGCGTTCTATCCCTACGATGACGTCAATGCCGATAATGATGATGCGGGAGAACTCGTTACGATAGAGGGAACGGCTACGAAAGATTTTACGGTAACACCGTATTTGACGCTTGAGTGGGTGCAGAAACCTGCGGTCGACGCCGAAGGTTATCTGACTTGTTCAGTCAAGTTCGTTCGTAACCGTAAATCCGGCTACGAAATGCCTGATCTCAGACAGGCGAATCTGATGATTTCGCGTTCTGTCAACGCCGGTGCAGCCGACGGGAGCCTGTTTACTACGCGGATGAATATCACAAACGATATGGAAGGTGCGGAAATCCGTTTCAGAACGGTAATACCACTAAAATATACCGGTATCGATTATTGGGTGCGTGTCGCTATGAACTGTCAGACGGCAGCCGGCAAGCCGGAAACAAATTATCCCGGAATGGGAGCGGAAAATTTTACAACAATTGAAAAGATTCATGTCCCATGAAATAGCGATTGTATTGTAAAATATCTGTGGGTAGAGGCAGGGCTTGTCCCCTGTCTCTATTTTTTTTTGATTGCTCCGATTATCATTACCGTACTTATGGTCAAGTTATCGGTAAAAGTCGTTTTTCTTTATGTGGACGACATCTCCGAACGAAGATAGTTTGGACATGTTTATTTTTGAGGAGTTACCAACGATGACGTAAACGAGAGTTTTGTTTTTGATATGCGTTTCATGGAACCTTACTACATCGTCGATGCCCATATCTTTTATTTTTTGCAAAAGATATTTGTTCGGATCGTCGTTATGGCCTACTTGCCTGTAGCGTGCTATTTTTACGGATATATCCCGGAATGAAGGATATTCATTGTTGATTTGATTTATTATGCTTCGAATGACAGGTTCTATTTTTTCGGGATGTGCCGGCATCCGGTGAACAAGTGTGTCGAGAACGGTAAGGACGTCGATTGTTTTGTCGCTTTGCGTCGATAGGTAAGCGACAAATGTTGCGGGTTTGTCCGACATACAGAACGGGGGAAGCTGGATGCCTCCCGACGTCTGGTAAGCATATGAACGAAACTCTCTTATCTCCTGAAATATAAGGGACGACATACCGCCGCCGAAATATTCGGAAAAGAGACGCGCGCGGCGTCTTTCTTCCGGTGATGCTAACGGTGATATGACTTGAAATCCGTAAATTATATTCTGCGATACATCATGTATGTCATAGAAGAAGACGAATGGCCGATCGTAGGTTATCGGTTCGCGATAAACCGGGATATTTGATTTTTCGGTGATGTTTTCCAACGGTATATGCCGACGTATCGTTTCCGAAACGAACGCAGCATCCCTTGTGCCGCAATAGTGGAAATTGCATTGTACCTTTTGGATGCTAAAAAATAAATCGAGCAGGTCTCGTCCTCTCATTTTTTTTACTTCCTTGAGGGATGGTTTCATCAGGTACTGTGATTTCGCGCCGTATTGTACGTATTCGAAGATGGCGTCGGCGATATTGTCGCTCGACTTGAAAAAAGCGCTTTCTCCTACTTTTGCATTGTCAACTACCGATTTAAATTTTTTACTGTCGTCTTTTGCATTCTGCAGAAAATCGCTCAGAACAATTAATGTCTCTTCGAGATATTTGTCGAATCCGCTTATGTTTATGATAAAATGATTGTTATCCGCGTCGAAATGCAGGATACTGCCTAATACTTGCAGGCGTGTGTGATATTCGTTGAAAGTATATTTGTCTGTTCCCAGCAGGGAGAGATAATTAGTGAGGTATTTTATCCTCGGTTCTCCGAGTGTTCCTATTCCGTAACAAAGTTTAAACGTAAATATCGTGTTTACCGGATTGTTCGTTACAAACAACGTCGCTTTCGGAGTGAGTGGAATGGTTTGTGCGTCGTTATCGAAATCGAGGTGGCGTATTTTCACTTTCTGGACGGGAAGTTTTTCCAGTTCCAGGGCATATTTTGACGTGGCATTGGAATGTTTTGGTACGATAGGTGCAAAATTGGGTCTGGGCAGATACTCTTTCATATATTTGCCCGTTTTCTTACGTATGAATAGATAGTTGTTATTCAGGTATTTATTGGCAATACGGACAACATCGTCTTTTGTTAATGCCTCCATACGCAGCAGTTCTTTTTTGTAGTCATCCCATTTCTTCCGTTGGGAGAAAAGGCGTATCATAATCTGGCTTCTGGAATCGATGTCTTCAAGTTCCGTTATATGGCGGCGTAACTGTTCCTGTTTCAGACTTTCAAACATTTCTTCGGAAAAATTTCCGTTACGAACCTTGTTTATCTCACGCCAGACAAGCCGTTCGGCGTTCTTGTATGTCTGTGTCATTAACCTTGGGATGATAATAAATCCGAGCATTCCCGCTTCGTTAAGCGTCTCGCCGCCCGCCATGGCGCTCATCAGTTTCCGTTGCACCATCAGTCGATCTAAGTAACCGGTTCCGTTAGCGTTATTCAGTATAGCGATGGCAATGCTTAAAGCTGCCTGATCGGGATGGTTGGCGGGTACGCCGCGAAAGCCCATTGCCATGACTTTCATCAGCGGAATCGGAATTTTAACGGTATGTTTTTCGCGTCCGAAGAACGGCGGTATTGTTACCATACGCCGTTTAGGTTCTGTCCCTTTGGGTATTCTCGAAAAAGTTTTAGTGATAACATGCAACGCTTTTTTTGTATCGAAATCGCCGCACAGAAGAAGTCCCATATTACTTGCTACATAATAATTTTCGAAGAACTTGCGCATTTCCGAGAGGCTGGGGTTTTTTAGGCTTTCCGCACTCCCGATGATCGGGTATGCATACGGATGTGGGTAGAAATATAGCTCAAACGCTTTTTCCATTGCCTGGTTAAACATCATGTCGTCGCGCCTGTTTTTTTCTTCGTAGACCGTTTCCAGTTCGGATTGAAACATCCGGAATACAGGGCAAATAAGTCTTTCGCTGTTTATCTCCGCCCATTGTTCGATGTATTGAGGCGAGAAAGTATTATGATATATCGTATAGTCGTATGAGGTGCCGGCATTAAGGTTTGTGCCGCCGTATTTGCTTACCAGTTTGTCAAATTCGTTTGGGATTACATAATCTGCCGCAAGGATGCTCAATTCGTTTATTTCCTGTTGTATTTCGAGGCGTCGCGTCTCGTTCTTGGCAACGGATAACTGGTCGTATTTGTCGGCGATCCGGTCTAAAAAAACTTTTTCGGCGGCATAATCTACCGTGCCGATATGTTCCGTCCCCTTGAACATGATATGTTCAAAATAGTGGGCAATACCAGTATTAGGACAATCTTTTGAACCGGCTTTTACTGCGACCGCGCCAAATACTTTGGGCTGATTATGGTCTTCATTTAGCCATACGGTTAGTCCATTATCCAGAATATATTCCCTGACTTCCGTAGATACAGGTGATTTAGTTTCTTCTGTTAGTGAGTACACCATTAAGAAAATATATTTTATTTGGCAAATATAAAACCTTTTTTTTGTTCTTAGAGTAAAAAGAATGACTTTTTTATCAAAACAGGCCGTATTATGTACAAAATCAAAATTGAAAATAGATGAAAGGCACGATTTCAGCGCTTTTCATCTGGATAACAACGAAGATGACGATACATAGCAGTGTAGCCTTTGCCCATAACGGCATACAGGTTATTTTGTTTTGGATGGCCCTGTCGATTTTTTCAGGCATGAAATGGATGATATATCCCGTTACCATAAGGATAAAGAGAAGCCGGTAGCCTGTTACGAATTGCAGAAATACACCCGGCTCGAAATGCCTGAAAATCTGCGTTAGCATCTCTCCGGCTTTTTCCATTGTGTCGGCGCGGAAAAATATCCAGGCGAAACAGACGACGTGGAATGTGAAAACGATACCTGCAATGCGTCTCCAAACAGGCATGTCCGCACCACTCGTTTTAAATCCCGGCAGGGTCGTGAATAACTTATGGATGGCCAACGCTACGCCGTGGATAGCGCCCCATAATATGAAACGGAGGGCGGCTCCATGCCATAAACCACCCAGCAACATGGTGATTATGAGGTTTATATAGGTGCATATTTTGCCATTGCGGTTTCCTCCTAACGGTATATAAAGATAATCGCGCAACCATGTTGAAAGAGAGATGTGCCATCGTCGCCAAAATTCGGTAATGGTCGCTGACTGGTATGGCGAATCAAAATTGATATTGAAGCGGAAGCCGACTAATAATGCAATGCCTATTGCCATGTCGGAATAGCCGGAGAAATCGCAGTATATCTGGAGTGCGTAACCGTAAACTCCGATCAGGTTTTCAACACCCGTGTAAAGTGCCGGCGCGTCGAAAATACGGTCGACAAAATTCACGCTTATATAGTCCGACAGGATACATTTTTTAAATAATCCGCAGATTATCAGGTATAATGCTTCTCCCATCTGATTGTAGAGGAGTACAGGCTTTTTATATATCTGGGGAATAAAATCTTTTGCCCGGACAATCGGCCCTGCTACTAATCCGGGAAAGAACGATACAAAAAACAGATAGTCCGTCCATTTTGCAACAGGTTTTATCTGGCCGCGATAGATGTCGATTGTGTAGCTTAATGACTGGAATGTGAAGAAAGAGATTCCTACCGGGAGGAATATGTCGAGCGGCTTATACGTCATTTCTTTTAATATCGGCTCATTCATCATTCCGCCGATCATATGCCAAAATCCGATGGCCGTTTCGTACAGGAAATTAGTGTATTTGAAATATGTCAACATGCCGAGATTGATACAAATACTTAGCGTTATCCATAATTTTTTCCCGGTTTGGCCTTGTGTCTTAGGAATCATATGCCCGATAAGGAAGTCGGACGTTGCAGTGAAAATCAGAAGTATGAACCATAATCCGCTCGTCTTGTAATAAAAATACAGTGAAAAAAGGATGATGTACAGGATGCGTATTGAGGGTTTGTTGCGCAACGAGTTGTAAATGATATAGAACCCGGTAAATAGAAACAAAAACAGCCCTGTGCTGAATAGCATCGGAGATTCGGGCTGATATTTGAATAATTCAAGGAGTTTATAGAATGACAACTCATGAAAGCGGTTAGCGATGTCATTCCACATTTTGCGCCTCCTTCGTTATTGCCTCGTTCCTGTTTGATATTTTTTTCGATTTCATGTTTTCTTTTTTGCGTTTTGCACGTCCCTTTTTCCCCGTTTCCGACAGAACCGGCTTTTCTTCTGTTGTCGACACTTCTTCGTTCGTTATTGTCGTTCTTTTAGCGCCGATGTCAGGAACAATTGCATTTTCGGTATACGAATCGTCAGTTGATGATTCTATCAATTTATTCATGTCGGAGATAATAAAATCTTCGGAGGCCACACCGGAGGTCTCTTCGGCGAATGACAGTTCCGTATCCGGGACGTCTATGTTTATGTCGGGTCTCCGTTCGACTTTTCGTTCAGCTATTTGAGGGGATAGAAATTCCGTTTCGTGGTGTATGCACGAACGGATAAGCGCTTTATATAATAAATTACCCTGTTCGCCGTATCCTTCTCTTGAGAAATGGATGCGATCGCGTCCGAACATGCCGGCCTCAAACCATTTCTTGCATGAGTTATCGCCGCCCGTTATCGAAAATAAGTCCCAGCAAGCGATTTCGTTTTCTTTTGTATAGGAGGTCAGTACATCCGCAACTTTTGCAATATTATCATTGCGGACATAATATTTTTTTTTGTTTTTGTATGCTCGTTTGTATGATTCGGCCGGTGTTGTCATCAACAAAGTCGTTTCGGGCAGTTCTTCTTTTACTAATTGGATAAAAGCGTCAATCTGCGAACGGAATTGTTCTTTGTTGAAATTGCGTCCGAAGGCTTCGTTCGTACCCAGTGAAACGATGATAAGCGCCGGGTTGAGCAATGCTAATTGGCGTATATAGTTGCGGCTTGTATAATCCGTGAATCTGGCTCCGTTCACTCCGATTGAGTGGTATAATACGCCCGGATGACCGTTCATCAGCATAAATCCGTAATATAAATTCTTATTTGATTTGTCTTTGTCGGTGCTCTCCTTGTCGGTGCCGACACAGGTGAGTTTAAAAGTATCCAACAAATTTGTCGTCATAAATGTATCGACGGCAATGCCTTCATAAAGATGATGGCCCCATGATAAAACAGATGTCGAATCGGAATAATGTGGAGTAGGAATCATTGGCATGGCGTTCCGGTCGCGATACAGCAATACTTTATTGAAACTGTATCCCGCGCCGTTGTCAGGTGCGATGATAAGATTGAAGTTTATTGCCGGAGCGCCCGTTTGTATCCCAATGCCGCCAATGCCCCACGGACATTTAGGCGATGCTTGTATACAACGTCCGGTCGTCCATTCTCTTATATTTGATGATATAAAATAATCGGTTGGCTCGTTAACTTTTGATAATTTAAGCGGAGCTATCCATCCGCGTCCTGCGTTACCGAATGACGTTTGCAGCATGCGCATCGTTTGTCCGCTTAGATAACCGGCTTGGATATGTGAATCTCCAAGATGTATGATGTTGATAATCGTATCTTTGCCCACCCTCAACTCTTTTAGGCCGTTGATGAAAGGCTGCAACGAATTTGTCGGGTCATTGATAACGCACAAAGTATCGTTAACGAAAGATAATGAGCTATATATGCTGTCCGTTAACGGAGGTAATTTGCCTGTTTCGTTTATGCCGATAATCCCGGATATTCCGGATTCCGGGAGAACGCCAGACATGCCGAACGCGCCGGCCTCATTGATACATGGAAGTGTTTCCATATTTTTCAAGGCTTTCACTTTCCCTATACTTACGATGAGGAAGATGAAAATAAAGCATATCAGGGCAATCGTTAAATTTCCGATTTTATCATTCCACAAATCTTTCATCGTCGTCATACATTTTTTTTTCTGTTATTATCGCATCAAATAAGTGCCGGGCTATTTCTTGCCCTCCTCGAAAATTCAGATGTGTATAGTCTTTGCTCGCCCATTGTGAGTTTACATATTTAACCATACTATTCTGTCCGCCCATTGCAGCGAAGGTGCTCCAAAATGAGACTTCTGTTTTTTTTGCAATCTGGCGTTGTGCGCGTAAAAGGGATAATACCGCAGGCATTGTACAGTATGTCCCTTCGTTTTTATGACTGCGGTCGGATACGCCAAGTATCAGAATGTCGGCTCCCGGAAAACAATATTGCATATGCTCTATTACCGAGACCATCTGGTTGCGATACCACCCGTATTCACGGATCGAATCGCTGGCGACATTCAGTCCGTACTGCATGACGATAAGGTCGTATGGTCTTATTCGTTGTAACTCGCGGCAACTTTCGCCGTCAAGCTCCGACATAATAATTCCGGAGCTGCTCCGAAGCGAAAAATTATCGACTACGACCCCCCGATTATCTTCAAAGGCGACGCCTATTGCTTTTAGTCCGGCAGTATTCCTGAAGTGCATACTCCCTTTCGTGAATTTTCCTTTTATTTCGTATTGCGTAACGCTTTCCGTTGGCGGCAGTTCATAATACGATGTGTCTGTATCGCTTTTCAAAAGCAGGCCGCTATTTTTGTTATTTGAATAAATGAATTTGATAGACGAGACTTCCTCCAATCCCGGATACATGTTAACCGTCTGAAAACGTATGGAAGATTTATCGGATTCCGGTTCGAATAACAAGCCGGAAAGAACGTATTTCATGTTTTTGTTCTTTATAATGGAATATGTTTCCCATCCGTCGGCGCTTTGTTTGATGGTCGGACGATACTGTGCAATGTTTGATGTTATAGGAATAAAGCCGACCCCGCGTCCGCCGAATCGTTCCTGCATTTTTGCACGGAAATCCGCGACGAGGATATCTCCTTCAATAAAGGAATCGCCCAGAAATGCGATGCGGACGGGACGTCCTAAATTGTTTACATGGTTAAGCGCAGCAAAAAAACGGCTAAGCCCTGTATGGCCGGAAGAAAAGTCTTCTATCTGTGTATTGGAAAGGTAATCTATGTTATTGTCGTTGCCGGATGCCTTTGAAGATGTATTTTGTTGATTGATATTCGTTTCTCTGTCGAAAGCATCCTGTATGGTGTCATTTGTCGCGTGACCCGATGATCTGGGAGGCTGTTCGTCCGTAAAACCCGGAAGGGGAAGGGGCGGTGGAGCCGACGGACTTGTTGCCGGATTGCCGGATGTATAAGCGGTTGAACTTATCCCCGAATCGTCGGATGTAGTGGACAAATAACTGTCTTCATCATCTGTTAATATAGCCAAAACGCCATTCGCGCTACCTTCGGATGATTTGCGTATATCCGACAGTAAATCAACCTTTTTTATCTCTATTCCAAAGATGAAGTCCGGAAGCCAATACAAACCCATATTGACGATTAAGGCTACGGATAAAATAACTGAAAAGCGATTTGCGTAGTTTTTTTTCTTTCTCTTCTTCTTTTCCCAGACCATTCGCTATATCATTCTTTCTATAAAAGTAGCGCAAAATTACATGAAAACTTTGGATTTCCAAATGTGCAGGATGAAAAAAAGTTTTTTATTCGTCTGTGTGTGATTGAAAAATTTTATGTACATTTGCCTCTCTATACATGGAAATGATAAATAGAATTAAATGACAAAAGTTTAAAAATAATTGTGTTATGAGACGTAAGAATAGTGTTTTATTTGTTACAATGATGTTGATAGCCATAGGCGTTCAAGCTCAGAGTGTGCGTAATCCGTTGAATGTAGAGCCTGCAAGTATTAGGCTTTATAACGGTGTTTCACCAAAAAAGATCTCAGGTTTGACATTTTATCGTGCGGGAGGGCAGCCGTTTGACAGGACAAATTTCGTTTATGGAGAAAACGGGCGAAAAATCGCCGAACAAAACCAGCGTTGGAATGAGCGGGGCGGCGTGTGGATAGATGTTTCAAAAAACGATTATTCGTATGGAGAAAAAGTGATGACGGTTGTGTCGGACGTTTTCGCATTAAATTCCCGAAAGAATCCGTCAAAAACGGAATCTTATTATGATGATAAAGGAAAGAAAATTTATTCGCTCAGCTACAAATGGAAACACGACGCTGAAGACTGGGCGGGAAATGCTGATATGAAAGGAAGCTGGATCTATGACGACAAGGGTCATGTGGTGGAATATTTGAAAACGATTCGAAATAAAACTTCCGAAACGTGGGATGTTCCTGTGATGCGAATACATTATATATATGATGAAGCCGGTAATCGGCAGGAAGAGCTATTGCAGACATGGGATAAAGATAGCGAATCATGGACGAACAGAGGGAAATATGTTTATATATATAATATAAATGCAGGCGAGGTCGTTTGCATGTCGTATGTGGCTTCCGGCGATGATTGGGTATGCGATGGAAAAATCATATGTATGTGCGATGGCGACGGGGATATTGTTCGTTGCGAGTATTATAACAGAGATGCCGGCGGTGCAATGAGCGCATATTGTATTTATACGTATTCCGGTACGGAAAAACCGGAAGATATCTTAGCGAGTGTAATTAATACGTATCCTAATCCGGCGGTATCGTATTTTGATTTAACGGTTCCCGAAGAATTTGTCGGCGAGACCGCTCTCTTGTTTGATGTTTCAGGCAGACAGAAGAAATCCGTTATTGTCAACAATACAAGATTAAAAGTCGATGTTTCGGATTTGTCTACCGGAATATATTTCATAAAAATTGCTTCTTATACGAACAAAATATACGTAAAATAATCGGATGATGTTATAATTGTATAATTGTATTATTGTATGACGAAACAAGTATTATGGCTGATAGTCAGTTATAGCTGATAATCCGTTATTTATAACTATGAATCCGCTTGTTTGCGACATTGCCGATAATTGTTTGATTTTTGTATTGCAGTATTTTGTTTTTGCCCGGCATTTGTTTTATTGTATGTCATAATGTCATCTTTTTATGACAAACCAATTTGTTCGGCATAGTTTTTCTTTTGGCACATTATTTGATGTTATTTTTGCAAATTCCCCTAAACGGGAAATTGTATGGAAGAAAACTGATAACAATTAAATATAGAAATTATGGGAAAAATTATTGGAATTGACTTAGGGACAACCAATTCGTGTGTAGCCGTACTTGAAGGTAACGAGCCGGTTGTCATAGCGAATAGTGAAGGTAAGCGCACGACCCCTTCTATTGTCGCATTTGTGGATGGTGGTGAGCGTAAAGTAGGAGATCCTGCGAAACGTCAGGCTATTACGAACCCGAAAAAAACGATTTTTTCAATCAAACGTTTTATGGGAGAAAAATATGATAATGTGCAAAAAGAGATATCACGTATTCCGTACAGTGTTGTTCGCGGCGACAATAATACGCCGCGCGTAGACATTGACGGACGTCTTTATACGCCGCAGGAAATTTCGGCTATGGTGCTTCAGAAAATGAAAAAAACGGCCGAAGATTATCTCGGACAGGAAGTGACGGAAGCCGTTATTACTGTGCCTGCATATTTCAACGATTCACAACGTCAGGCGACAAAAGAAGCCGGCGAGATTGCCGGACTTACCGTACGACGCATTGTTAATGAACCTACTGCCGCATCGCTGGCTTATGGTCTTGACAAATCAAATAAGGATATGAAGATTGCCGTATTTGACCTTGGGGGAGGTACGTTTGATATATCTATCCTTGAACTTGGCGGCGGCGTTTTTGAAGTGAAGTCTACGAACGGCGATACGCATCTGGGAGGCGATGACTTCGACCATGTGATTATCGACTGGCTGGCAGAAGAATTTCTGAAAGATGAAAACGTTGATTTGCGTAGAGATCCTATGGCGCTTCAACGCTTGAAAGAAGCTGCCGAAAAGGCGAAGATAGAATTGTCAAGTTCTACGAGTACGGAGATAAACCTGCCTTATATTATGCCGGTTGACGGTATACCAAAGCACTTGGTGCGTGCGTTGACACGCGCTAAATTTGAACAATTAGCCGATAACCTTATTCATGCATGTCTTGAGCCTTGTAAGACTGCCTTGACCGATGCCGGCCTGACAACCTCAGAGATTGACGAAGTGATACTCGTGGGTGGCTCTACGCGTATTCCTGCAATACAGCAACTGGTGGAAAAATTCTTCGGCAAAGCGCCGTCTAAAGGCGTTAATCCGGATGAAGTTGTTGCCGTAGGCGCTGCTATTCAGGGTGGCGTTTTGTCGGGAGATGTGAAAGATGTGGTCTTACTGGATGTTACACCATTGTCTCTGGGTATCGAAACGATGGGAGGGGTGATGACACGCCTTATCGACGCAAATACCACAATCCCTACGCGTAAGTCGGAAATCTTTACTACCGCAGCAGACAACCAGCCTTCGGTTGAAATCCATGTGTTGCAGGGGGAACGTTCTTTAGCGCGCGACAACAAATCGATCGGTCGTTTCCACTTGGATGGAATACCTGCCGCCATGCGCGGAACACCTCAGATTGAAGTTACATTTGATATCGACGCAAACGGCATACTGAATGTATCGGCTAAAGATAAAGGAACCGAAAAGGTGCAAAGCATACGGATCGAAGCCTCCAGCGGCCTAAGCGAAGAAGAGGTAAAGAGAATGAAAGACGAAGCTGCGGCAAATGCCGAAACCGATAAGAAGGAAAAAGAACGCATCGACAAGTTGAACCATGCTGACAGTACTATCTTTCAAACAGAGAAGCAACTTAAAGATTTGGGAGACAAATTGCCAGCTGATAAGAAATCGCAAATAGAAGTCGCATTGAACAAGTTGAAAGACGTTCATAAAGCACAGGATATCGCTGGTATAGATGCTGCAATGACAGAATTGAACAGTATATTTCAGGCGGCAAGTCAGGATTTGTATAATGCACAGGCGCAGGCAAATGCGGGAACGGGCAATGCGAACCCTCATCAGTCCGACCCTAATCCGGGAGGCGCTTCTTCAGGTGAAAACAAAGGCGATAATGTCACGGACGTTGATTTTGAAGAAGTGAAATAACGGCTCTCACGAAGCAACCAGCAAAAATAGATATAAAGCGGTAGAACAATGTTTTACCGCTTTTTTTGTTGATAAATATTTTTTGATATTTATGCTTGTATATTGTTTTTTTATTGCATCTCTGTACCAGATTTGTATCGGGCGTTATTTAGTTAGTATGTGGCTCTAAACAAATCTTGTTGAATTTAGTTGATACTTAAAAAGATGTATTTTATGGGAATTAGTAAGTTGAAGATACCAAAGAT
>JAIRMH010000342.1 GCA_031258835.1 Tannerella sp. | reverse complement strand
TCTGAATAATGGGATTATCCTCTTCATCCGACATGTCTATCAGTTTTTTTAGTTCGTTTTTCTTTTCGGGAAACTTGACCTTCAACCCGTCATGTCCGCTGAGAAAGAATTTCCTGAATTGTTCATCGGGATTTTTCAAAAGGGGAAGCTCAAATACGGATGTAAGGGCGCCGAAATTTGGGCCTCCGTCCAAGTCATTCAGTACCATATGATCATGGTAACTCAATTTTCCCGTCACGAGGTCATACAGGCATAAAAAAGTTTCATATTCCTCATTATGGGAATCTTTCACAAAGACAACCCCGAACATTAAATGATTTTTGAATGCCCTTACATCATCTATCAGTAATTTCCTGTTAAGCGTTTCAGAACCAGTCTTCCCCAAGTAATCTTCCAGACTTAAGTTTTTCTCTATATCCATGATTAAAAACGGTTTGATTTCTTTGTTGTAAATTCTATATACCGTATCGTTCAGGATAAATTTGTAATAGGCAACGTCATTACCAACAGCCAGCGTAATTTTTCCCATATGATAGAGACCACCGGTAAATTTTATGTTTTTCCGATCCTCAAACCTGAAATTGGGCAAATAACTACTGATCCTGTTCGAGTCGGGATTGAACAGGTATAACTGCATGTGCAGGCTTTTATTCCATATTGTATCCATTACTAACGGATCGTTCAGGAAAATCAATTCACCCCCTAACAGCGCCATTCTGTTAGGATAGAATACAAGTTCGTTTCCCGTCTTCTCAATGATGTTGCCGTCAAAATCAAGTTTCAACACATAATTTCCGGAAGTGCTGGGGGAACCGGGAAATACGTAAATAGTTTCCCTTTCAAAATCAACGGCAACATGACGCGGCGTAAAATCACTCGGACCCTGTCCCGGCTGTCCTATGCGCTTAATGTATTTCCCGGTAGCGTCAAATTTGTAAAGTTGCCTTCCATAGTAGATAAACATACAGGAACTTTTGTCGGAACGAAATACTTGGCAATATCCCACTAATGCATCGTTATGCGTTTCCAGTTTGATATACCTGATATCGTCTGCTATTTCGGAAAGTTTCAGCGCCGGCAGTTTGCCCGAAGGGCGTCTTATCTTTATCACAGGCAGCGTTCCGCCTGAAGTCGCCACATTGGTTTTGCTTACGTTCTCTCTTTCGGACCTGATGTTCTTCTTTTTGCCTCCTGAAGAACAGGATACGGCAATTAATAAAAATATGATTATTTCTATTATATGGTTCATGATCATGCTTTTATGTAAAAAAAACATCCCGCTTCATCTTTGGAGAGGCAAGCATTTCAAATCTTTTATGCGTGTTGTTTTTCATTTTGTTGTTCCATATATTTGTTAATACTCAAAACCGGCAGGAAAGATTTTTTTTTCGCAGGCGTCCCGCGTGTCCTGTTTTTGGGACTAGAGAGCGTCCCGCTTCAGAAAATATCCTTTCGTCCGTATGATGGCAACAAATGTACATAAAATTTTCGACATTCCATATATACCGATGAAATGTCAGGCGAAATTTATAGGGGAAAGACCGCAATGACTGTTAAACGGCGCAACGTTCTTTTTTGCGGGAACAAAAGCGTTTACACTGGCGACAGATATCATAACCGAGTAACGTTCCGAGTATAAAATCTTCCTCCGGCGTCAGAAGGTTTAACGGGCGGTCGGCGAACATTTTGACGATTTCCAGGCAATCCGAATGTCCGAAATATAAATTGATATTATTTTTTCCTGCTTTCTGAACCAAATAAGGTATATTCTGGCTTTCTAATCTTTTGAAAGCCTGTTCCGAATATCGGTTGTTGATAGTATAAAGGATAAGATTTCTTATGCCTTTTTTATATTCGTATATGTGGTTATACAAGATTTTTATTTCGGCAGGAAGGACGTTTTCTATCTGTTTCATAAAGGTAAAAAGAAAAAAAAGGGGGACACAATCGCGTGCACCCCTTTTAGAAAAACATTATATAACTAAAGATTTAATCCAACGACTAATACGCTCGTCGGTTTTGTCCGATTCATTGGTTTCGTCTAATGCCAGACCTACAAATTTACCGTCTATGACGGAAGCGGAATCATCGAACGAATATTCCGAAGCGTCAACCTGACCGATGAAAGTAGCTCCGGATGATTGTAGCGCTTTGTAAATAATTCCTAGCGCATCGCAGAATGTGTCTGAATACGAGTACGAATCGCCTGTTCCGAAGAAGGAGATTCTCTTCCCGTTCAAATCCGATTTTTTTAATACGTCGATACCGTCGTACCAGTCGTCCTGCAATTCGCCACTGCCCCAAGTTGAACTGCCGAGCAGTAATATATTGTATTGAGAGATCGTTTCCGGCGTAATTTTTGCAACTTCATAAACATTTTCTTTAGCGATGTTTAGTTGCGAAGCGATTTTTTTCGCAATGTCTTCAGTCATGCCGGTGGTTGAACCGAAGATGATAGCTGTCTTATCCATTTTTATAGTTCCTTTTTTTGATTAAAATTTTCCACAAAGGTAGTGCGTATTTTTTTCTCAAAAAATCCCTATTGTTAGTGGTTTTTGACGGACTTCTAACCATTTAGGGTGACAAATAAATGTTAAAATGCGGTTTGCCGGCTTATATCACGAACGTATCAACCGGATTACAGAGGCGGAAGCGGCGTTTTTTTAAAAAAAAAGCGGTATTTAAAATAACCCCCCGATAGTATATACGGCAAAAGCGGCGACCCACGCAAGAGTTGTGTTATATACGACGGCGAATAACGCCCATTTTTTGTTTCCCGCCTCCTGTCCGATAGCCGCTAACGCGGCGATGCATGGGACATAGATTAAGACGAATATCATAAACGACAAAGCCGATTGAGGGGTGAAATCTCCCGATGTCAACAATGTTTTGGACAGCGCGGCTTCCTCTTCGTTTTTGTACAGCACGCCTAATGTGCTGACAACTACCTCTTTCGCTACTAATCCCGTCAAGATGGCAACACTTGCCTTCCAGTTAAGTCCCAATGGCTTCATTACCGGTTCGAAAAATTTGCCGAGGCGCCCCAGATAAGATTGTTCGTATTGTTGCGCACCTTCGTCGGCATCTTCTTTGCCGGACGGCGCAGGCAAGTCCGTTTGCGCAGATCCGTTTGCTGTGTCGAATATGTTTTTTTGCCGGTATTCCGTTTGTGCGGTTTCGATGGCGCTGTCGTTTGGACTTTGCGTTTGTGGATAATAACTCAGGAACCAGATGATGATAGACGAAAGAAGTATGATCCCCCCCATTTTTTTTAGATATTGTTCGCCTTTGTCCCACATGTGTTTCAGCGTGGTTCGCGCAGTTGGCATACGATAGGGAGGCAGTTCCATGACGAATGGCGTTTCATCCGTTTTAAGAAATGTTTTACGGAAAACTTTTGCCGTTATGATCGCGATTAAAATTCCTGCCAGGTACATGGAAATAAGGACTGTCCCTGCATGATGAGGGAAAAATGTCCCGGCAAGCAGAACGAATACGGGTATACGTGCGCTGCACGACATAAACGGATTGATAAGTATTGTTATCAGGCGACTGCTATGACTTTCGATTGTCCGGGTCGCCATGATCGCCGGGACATTGCATCCGAATCCCATGATAAGCGGAATGAACGATTTGCCGTGCAGTCCCATCTTGTGCATGATTTTGTCCATGATGAACGCGGCGCGCGCCATATATCCCGAATCTTCCATAAATGAAATGAAAAGATAGAGAATCCAGATATTAGGGAGGAACACGATAACGCTCCCGACGCCTCCGATAACGCCGTTTATCAGGAGGTCTTTTATCGGGCCGTCGGGAATGCCTTCGGATATTAAATTCCCGAATTTTTCGATGCCTGTTTCTATCCATTCTTGCGGATAAGCTCCCAGATAGAACGTAGCCATGAACATAAACCACATTAACAGGATAAAAATAGGAAAACCCAACCATTTGTTCGTCACAAGGCGGTCGATGTAGCGGGTTTTTTTATTAGAGTCGAGGGTTCCTGCAATATGCGTTTCCTGTAACGCCCCGGCGATAAATCCGTATTTAGCGTCGGAGATGAGTGTTTCCACATCGTCGTTAGTTTGATTTTTTAATCTTTCCGCCGCTTTATCCGAAAACTTTTTCCATTGGCTGTAATCTTTGCATTTGCTTAATATCCGTTCCACTTCCAGGTCCTGTTCCAATAGCTTTATTGCCCAATAACGCGCCGGGAATTGTTGCGGTACGTCATTGCTTGCCCGTATCATATCGTTTAGCGCCGATATTTCGGGTTCTGTTGTTGTTCCGTAATTTATATGGATATGTCTTGCGACCTTATTACGGTTTTCAAAAATATCAATGACCGTATCAAGCAGTACATCAAGTCCTTTACGGCTTTTTGCGACAGTCGGAATCATCGGGACGCCAATCATTTCGCCTAATGTCTCATAGTTGAGCCGGGCGCCGCTGGCTTCCAGTTCGTCGTACATGTTCAGTGCGACAACCATACGCGGGTTCAGATCGATCAGTTCGGTCGTAAGATACAAGTTGCGTTCGATATTGGATGCCACGACTGCGTTTATGATAATGTCGGGCATTTTTTCAAAAATATGTTTACGGACAAACCGTTCTTCCGGCGAATATGCCGAGAGAGAATATGTACCGGGAAGGTCTGTTATGTTGATATGGTAACCTTTGTAATTGAAATGCCCCTTTTTGGCGTCGACGGTAACACCTCCGTAATTCCCAACGTGTTCGCTTCGACCGGAAAGAGCGTTAAACAGGGATGTTTTACCGCTGTTAGGGTTACCGACAAGCGCAACATTGATTATATTTTTACGGTATGCAAGATGTTTCTCCGGTTTGTGACAAGCGTTACTTTGCAGGCAGCCGTCGTTTTGAACAATGGTGTTATCTCTTGCAATGTTTGCGGCGACAATAAGGTCATCCGCTTCCGATTCGTACAATATTTCGATCATCTTCGCTTCGCTATGCCTCAGCGACACTTCGTATCCCATAATCGAATATTTCACGGGATCTTTGAGGGGCGAATTGAGTATTGACACGACCTTTTGACCGCGAACGAATCCCATTTCCAGAATGCGTTTACGAAAACCGCCATGCCCATAAACCTTGACTATTATAGCCGATTCACCATTATGTAGATCAGACAACTTCATGCTGTTTGTTTTTTTCGCCGTCAAAAGTAGTAAATTTATTTCATATGCCACATCCCCAATAATAGGGATATATTGACCGTAAACCCCCAACAATGGGGGTGCGTGATGCGGTTTTGTAAAAATAAAATGAGTATATTTGTCCCCCAATATACTTAAAAGGCAGATGTTGATGAATAAAATACTTTTTTCGGGAAAGATGAAACTTGCCGATTTGATTTCGGCAAATCATAATCTTATTCTTATGTTGCCACGCTTTGGGATTCCTCTTGGATTCGGAGATGAAAGCGTAGCGAAGGTATGCGCGAAATACAATGTTCCGGCGGATTTTTTCTTGCTTATATGTAACGTTTATTCTTTTGACTCCTATATACCGGACGAAAAAGATGTTATTGCGACGGATATGCGTTTGCTGATACCCTATCTCAGGGCGTCGCATCATTACTACCTGAATGAGCGGTTGCCTCACATAGAACAGCATCTTAACCGCATTGCAGATCATATTGACGAGAAATACGGGACTGTCCTGAAACGATTCTTTGCCGGGTATAAGAATGAAGTCTCCGAGCATTTCATATATGAAGAGAAGACGGTCTTTCCATACATCGAAGCCTTGGTATCCGGTCGGTCGTATGGTGCATATCGTATCCATGATTTTGAGGAGACGCATAACAATATTGAAGACAAACTAAACGATTTGATGCAGATCATATTCAAATATCTGCCCGGAAATGTTTCGCAAGGAGATTCGATAAGCGTTGTGTTTGACATTTTCCAATTATCGTCCGATCTTAACAAACATGCTCTTATTGAAGAAAAGGCGCTTGTCCCGTATGTGAAACTGATCGAAAAAAAGATTATATGAACAACAGAAAAAAAGTCTTGATTGTTGAACCCTCATATATTATTACCGAAGGATTAGTAAAAATACTCGGAGAATCGATATCGCTGGAAGTGTTGTCTCCGTTACATGATGTAGAATGTCTGAACGGCCGGTTAATCACGGGAAAGCCGGACATCCTCTTGTTGAATCCTACGTTGTTGCCGTCTACGGGGCGTAATGCATTGAAAGGCGTCATGCAGGAATATCCGCAAATGGCGATAGTGGCGCTGGTATATCAGTATGTGGAAAATTCTACCATCAGGATTTTCGACGGAGTTGTCGATATAAGGGAAGAAAAGGAGCATATAAGCGTAATTTTGTTGGACTATTGTTCCTCATTAAATACTGGTGATGTATCGGAAGATAATAGTCACGAATTGACAAAACGCGAAATAGACGTTCTCGTATTGATAGCCAAGGGGCTGATGAGCAAAGAGATTGCGGAACGATTGAATATTTCTGTTCATACGGTTATCTCGCATCGTAAAAATATTTCCCGCAAAACAAATATCAAATCTGTTGCCGGCCTCGCCATGTATGCCTTGATGAATAATCTGGTAGAGGAAGGGGCTATCTGATGTGGATAGTTACAGGGATGGAGATGCCGGCGTTTGCTCATCTGCCGTGTAGAGTGTGGTAGAGGAATGGGCGTTATGATGTGAACGACAGTGAAAAGTCCGCGGAGGAATCGTTAGTCGTTATTTTGGATGTGATTGACGATGTCTGTCGTTCGGAACGGGAAATCGGGGTATTCGTATAATTTGAATTTAGGCTCTGTCGTTCCTTCCGTGTATTCCCAGATGGTGTGATATGCTTTTATGTCTTCTCCCGATGCTTCTAATTGTTTCAGGTAAGCAAGTATGGACTTGTTTTCCGTGATGTATATTTTCCCGAAATCTTTGATTGCCGGACTGTGTTTTCGTGTCGTATCATGGTCGAAGCATAAAATTCGTTTTCCCTCTGCCGTTATTCCGGCAAGATGAAAAGTCATGCTTTTACCTATACCCGGCAGGTTCAGTACGCTACGGTCGGTTGCAATAAACGGACGTTTTTTCTTTTGAAGGAAGCCGTTTATTTCTTTGACGTAAGGGATGTTGTTTCGCAGTATGGTTACAAATTCATCCTGTTCTTCTGCGCTCAAGGCTCCGAAAACTTTTTCTTCCGTTCTTTCCTGCATTGAGCGTGCGATGGGGGCATATACGGCATAATTCTCGCGGAATCCTTTTACCGAAAATGTATAGTAGGGGATGATACCGTTGTTTATAAGCGTTTTACGTAATGCGACCGTATGTCCGCGTCGCGACGAGGCGACGTTAAAGACTAACTGATTGGTTACAATCCAACCCGCCGATATGATCTGTCTGATGGCTTTCCTTGATTCTTTTGTCATTTCGATAGGCGTTTGGAAATGTGTTTGTACAATCAGTTGGTTGATACCTATTTTGGATGCTTTTTCGCGAAACTCCCTTAGTATGGAGATCAGTTCTTCGTCGACGCGCATCGGGAGGTATGCCGGCAGGCGGGTGCCAAGCCTTATCCGCTGTATCTCGGCATATTTTTCTCCTTCGGGACGGTTTTTATTGGCGATCTTTTTCTGTAAGGCCATTTTGTAAATAGCGTCAAAGATATTGCGTAACGTAGCGTTGCGGCTCATCAGTGCATCGCCGCCGGTGATAAGTATATCCCGCAGTCGAGTGTCGGTCTCGAAATAGGTCATCAGTTTTTTCAGTTTTACCGGCCATGATTCTTTCGGTAAAAGTTCTTTGAGGTTGAAGTTGAGACGCTTACTTTGAAAATCGTACATGCGTTGGCAGGATGCGCATAATCCGCCGCATGCGCGTCCGACGGAATCGGGTATGAATATGGCCACTTCGGGGTAACGGCGGTGAATATTATGTCCTTCGGGCAAAATCCAGCCAGCCGCGTTAGCTTTACCGGCTTCCACTTCATCCTCCTTCTCCCAAGCTTTTATTTTCCCAAAAGTCTCGACTAATTCTTTGGAATAAAGAATATAAGAACGCAAGGTGCGGTCGTCATAATTATTTCCGGAGATATCTAACAATGAAGCATAATACGGCGTTATGAAAAAGGGAATGTTTTTCTTTCGGGCGTCATGTAGAATCTTCATGGTTTCGCCTGACAACGTATAATCGAGGTAAAAATTGAGGTCGTCGGGATGTTTAATCGCCATGTGCAAATGAAAACGATGGCTGTTCCACCATTCGTTTACTAATCGTTGTTTTTCCTCAAAACTCCAGAACTCCGGAAGATAGTATTGGGTATTAACGGAATGATGCCTTCCGAGGCGTTGGATAAGTTTGTTGATAATACGTTGTTTGTTCGCTTCATGTACTTGCTGTACCATTGGATTTAATCCCGACGCCCACCGCTTTGCCCAGTGTACGACTTTTGCCTCGGTCGCCGTTCCGTTATGAATGTTCTTCGGGACATTTCGAAAAATAAAATACAAATCGATTAACAGATCGGTTTTTGCCGGATCGATAGCTGTTTTCTTCGCATTGGCAGTTGTTAACGTTGCATCGACAGTTGTTTTCTCCGCATGTTCTGCCGTTGTCGTTGCATTGGTAATCATTTTTTTTGCATTGGCAGCTGTTATTGCCGTGGAATTAGCCGGCGTCCCGTTTTCCGGATGGATGAAGGCATCATTCCGTAGAAATGAGTATAATAATGAAAATGTTTGTATATGAATTTCTTTTCCGGTTGAGAAATCGGCAACTGTTCTCCCGTCATAATGAGTTAATTGCGACATCGTATCATGCGGGAATAGCGCCCGGATTGCGTTTTTAAATTCTTTTACAGATGCCGTTTCTTTTGCTGCCTGATAAACTTGTGGGAAATCCGCGGCAAATCGTTCTTTCAAGTCTTTTAATGTCCAATAGATAAAAAGTTTGTTCATAACATAATCATTTCCATTAATTTTGTATGGATTTCCACAAAAATAGAGAATATTTATGTTATGACCAAAAAAGTAGGTATGTATTGCATAATTATTTATCCTGAAATTGTGTATATCGGAAAAATGTTTTATATTTGTGCGGTTTTAAAATCAGCGAATTATGAATGAAATACATGTGCATAGAATAAATGCCTGTTGTGCGGTGACAATCCGAAAAATGGTATCGTTCATACAGATGGTGAGTGTATTTGTGCATCCTGACGTCGACATTCAATCTCCGAAATGCCTTCCTCATATGGCGCGTAACGGCATTTGAATCCGGCTCCCGCCTTTCGAACAGGGAGCGGGAGCCTCCTTTTGGTTACTTTGTGTTTTTATTATGCTTATATTTTTTATTAATAAAACGATTGATCTTATGAATTACATGAAATTTGTTTTTGCGATTCTGTGCGTCATGATGATATCGTGCACACGGATGGATGGTGATATAGACGATATAGACTGTCCTGCGAGTGAAAATACGGGATTTGTCCATATTGTGAGGAAAGATGGCGTAGAGTTCAGGCTCTGTCTGCTGAACGAACAGGGTGAACCGTCTATTGTGTTTAAGGAAGGCGAGAATTTCAGTTTCCGTTTTGAGATGGAAAATCTCCTGAAAGGCGACGGGCGGCAATACGAAGCAGATCTTATAGGTGATATGTTTGAAAGTAGTTTTTGCAATGTGTATACACGGGATAAGGGTTTAGTGTACGCCGTTTTTCAAAGATTTCCGACGTGTTATACTAATTTTCGGACGGATCTTTTTGACGGCGAAAACCGGCTGGATGTAACGATTCCTCTGTATGACGACAAAGAAGGATGGTCAGACGGCACGTGTTATCACAGGCGGAATTCGCCGGTTGCTCTGCCGAAAGGGGAATATTCTACCGGATTTACCTATACGTTTGAGTACCGTACTTCACCCGATATCTGGGTCGAAGTAGGCCCGATTACAATGAATATTGTA
>JAIRMH010000221.1 GCA_031258835.1 Tannerella sp. | reverse complement strand
AAATATCGGAAGAAAATTTCTTTCGGCGAAAAAAACTGTAATTTTTCTCTGGGTCTGTTGTTGATAATATACTGTATTTCTTTTATTTTCAGGTCACTAAAATCGTCGAAGTTTGCTTTATTCGGAATGTGTTGCCCGCCGAACGCTTGCGGTGCTTCAGCCGATGCCGCGTATGCGTGTAAAGCTTACCACCCTGCTCCCTGTCCAGCCGAATGAACTTGCAGATCGTTTCATGGCTGACGGTGCAGTGTCCCTTAAGCCTCATCCTGCCTGCGATCTGCTGTGGCGACCACCCCCTGCTGAATGCAGGCAACGACCTCTTTTTTGACCGAAAGGAGAAATTTTCGGGGTTTTTTCATGCGCTCTTTGCGCAGTTCCGCCATGTCTTGCACGTACTCAAACGAGTACGCACCCTTGAGGTTGGCGTTTCGCTTCAACTCACGGCATACTACCGACTTGTCTTTACCGATTGCTGCTGCAATCATTTTTTTTACACATCCTTGCCTGCGCATCGCAGAAATTGTGGGATTATAACGGTTCGAAATTTGCGTTGTTATCTTTTTTGATAGCAAAACACTCCATTTCGACCAGCCATCCCGGGCGACAGATGGGAGCGAGAACGACTACTTTCGGTATTTCCGGAAAGTGTTTTCCGATGATGGTTCCGGCAACCGCATAATCGGCCATATCGCGTAAGTATATGATCATCTGTGCAATATCCTCCGTTCCACATTCCGCCTCCCGGAGTAACGTTTCAACATTTTCTATCATGCGGATCGTTTGTTTGCCGACATCTCCTTCATGAACGATCATCCCTTTGTTATCGATGCTGGCCGTTCCCGATACGAATACATGCCGGCGATCTCCATAACGTATACATGTTCCCCGTTCGAAAGTTACGCCATATTCGGAAGTAGAACTCATATGGGTCATTGCATGCAGATATTGGATTTGTCCAGGTTTGAGTCCCTTGACGGCGTAAGAATCGAATATTACGATTGTTTTCGGGTCGGCATGCCGGCCGTTTATACCCGTGCTTGCAATATAATGTGTTTTGTCGGTAAGTCCGTTTTCGATGAATAATTCACGTCTGGCTTTTACGATCCCGGCATAATTTACATCGACATTCTGGACGAAAATCCAAGTGCGGATACAGTTTTCGGTAAGCGTACAATCGTGTGCCTTTAGTTGTGCGATGTAATTTTTCAGCAAAGCGTTCATTTGTTGTTCGGAATCATTTTCCGGTTTGATGGCCGTTCCATTCCATAAATGCAAGTATCTGCCATGTTGTACGCCGTAAAGACCCGGCATA
Organism: Tannerella sp.; assembly: GCA_031258835.1. Classification (GTDB taxonomy): domain Bacteria; phylum Bacteroidota; class Bacteroidia; order Bacteroidales; family Tannerellaceae; genus Tannerella. The sequence goes on along the minus strand of JAIRMH010000221.1, from coordinate 2,557 downwards.
CGCGATAACCGTCGATTCTCACAAACTTTCATTCCGGTTTGCAGATACGCCCATAAGGCAATTTTTGTGCTATTCAACGGAGGTTGTTCGATTATAGATATATTGTATTTATTATCGGGAAGATAGCCTGATAATAACTGTACTTGATTCGCTGCATCGCTTAAAAAAATACGCAGGAAAACAATGCTTGTGTTACGGAAATTATTTTCGCGGATGTCATTGAAAAGGGAAAAAACCGATTTTAACTGTTCGGAAAAGGGTAGTCCTTGCTCAATGATTTGAATCGCCAATTGATATTCGGAGACCCCTTTCTCTGTAATAAACATTGAGGTTGTTGCCGTTGCATGTCGCTTCCCGTCTGTAATTGTTTTGTATTGCATATGTCGCTTCTATTTTTTAGCTGTTTTCGGGCAAACTTACGCGAAAAAGTCCGATTTTACAAATGTCGTATGATAAAAATCACAGAGAAAGGATGTTGACTGCAGAATGGATTAAGTGTAATATCATGCGGCCACATAAGCAAGAAAAAAATCAAGATAAATTTGTATGTTATAAAACATATTTCTACCTTTGTGGCGTCAAAAAGACATAGAACAGGTTTTAATTGGTATTAGTTTAGTTGTTTAGGTTAGCATATTCAGGCTATGAGAAAGAAGAATTTCGTCTCATATGCCATTTGGGATTATCGGTGACGGGAATTGCAAGAGGCGCCGGTATTTGCATGTTATCAAACATTCATCGCTAATAGTTTGTTGATTAAATCGTGATTGTTGGACAAGCATGGCACTTTATGCTGCCCACCTAATTTGCCCTCTTTTTTCAGCCAGTCATAAAACAAATTTTCTCTTGCCGGTATGATTTCGGGTTTCTGAAGAGCTATGTCTTTGTATCGTTTGGCCTCGTAATCGGAGTTTAATTGTTTGAGCGCATTGTCCAGGGCTGCTGCAAATTTGTCGATCGATTCGGGTAGTTTTTCAAATTCTATTAACCATTGGTGGCGTCCTTTTCCGCTATCTAAGATGAATAAAGGTGCGGCGGTATAGGCCCTTACGGTGGCGCCGGTTTCAAGGCAGGCTTTATGTATTCCTTTTTCTGCGTTGTCAATCATCAGTTCCTCGCCGAAAGCGTTTATGAAATGTTTTGTTCGGCCGGTAATAATAAATTTGTGGGGAAAGAGAGACGTGAAACGTATCGTATCGCCAATAAGATACCTCCATAATCCACCTGCCGTAGTAATCACAACAGCATAGTTTTCATTTGTTTTCACGTCTTCGGGAGGAATACTTTTCGGATTATCGGATGCCGAGAGTTCGTTCATCGGGATAAATTCATAAAATATTCCATAATCGGGCATGAGCAACAGGCTTTTGTCTGCCGGGTCGTCTTGAATGCCGAAGAAACCTTCGGAAGCGTTATACGTTTCCATATAATGCATCTTGCCGGACGGCAATAATTTTTCGTATTGTGGCCGGTACGGTTCAAATCCTACCCCTCCGTGGAAAAACACTTCGAGGTTCGGCCATACTTCGTCGAGCGTTTCTTTTCCGGTTTTATTCAGGATTGCTTTAATGAGCGTAAGCATCCACGAAGGTATTCCCGAAATGCTAACGATGTCTTTATTCCGCGTGTTTTCTACAATTGCGTTTATTTTGGCCTCCCATTCGCCCATGAGTATAATTTCCTTTTTCGGAACGCGGATAAGATTCACGAGCGGGTTTAAGTTTTGCAATAAAACGGCCGAGAGATCTCCGCAATGCGCTTTTTCGTTGATAGCCGAAGGAGTATGGCTTCCTCCCAGAATCAATCCTTTTTTTGAGAAAAAGCGTGTTTCGGGGTAGTTGTGCATGTATAATGAGACGGTGTCGAATCCGCCTTTATAATGACACCTTTTTAATATTTCGCAGGTGACGGGAATATATTTGCTGCGGTCGTTTGTCGTACCGCTACTTTTTGCATACCATTTTACGACGGATGGCCATAGAATGTTTTTTTCGCCATTAATCATTCTTTCAATGAAAGGTTGCAAATCTTCATAAACAGATAAGGGGATTCGTTCGCGGAAAGCGTTGTATCCGGTAATATCCCGGAAGTTGTAATGCTTGCCCCACTCTGTATTTTTTGCGGTTTGCAATAATTGTGACAGTTGTTTGTGTTGAATATCGGCTATTTGTTTGCCGAACGATTCAATTTGCCGTTGTCTTGCAGAGAATAAAGGCGCTATTGTTTTAGTTATGATGTCCATATTTTAATAAAGGAAAATGTAACCTTGAAAAACCGTGCAAATGTACATGAAATTTTTCAATCACACACAGACTGATGAAAATGTCCGCAAAATTTATAGAACCTGAAATCCGCAATCAGGTTAATTCTTTTTTTTGAGGCGCTGTTCAGTACGGGGTCTGTTCTATCCGTGGTTTTGTTTTTACGCTTTTCTTAATATAAAAACAGATTATTTTTTGATAGTATATATTATAATCGTTATCTTTGTCGCAACAGTTAAATATTAATAGATTAATAAAGCGTATGAATATAGTAAAAGGTATTTTGTTGATGTTTC
>JAIRMH010000191.1 GCA_031258835.1 Tannerella sp. | reverse complement strand
GTTTACCACAGGGGATAAAGGCTCATTTGTGGTTCAGTTCATCGAACAGAATGGTACTCGAAATTTTCAAATTGTAATTTCGGCGAAAGATATGTTGAAAATTAAGAATTTTGATTAATAAATAATTGGTATTGTTAATTTTGTATGGATTTCAAATACAATATGTATTGTTTATCAGCGACTTGAGGCATATAAAACGCCTAAAAGCTATACAATTTTAACAATGCCAAATAATTAAATACTAAATGATATGAAAAGGTTTTTGATAGTTTATTTGTTTTTTTTAGCGTCATTTGAATCTTATAGCGCGGGAGATATTGGCGGTAGAATTTTTATAGGGAGTGAAAGCAATACTACTTATGAAGAAAAAAACTTGGTTTTCCCTATAGGCCAAACAAGCATAATCCTATATTATGCTGCTGATAGTTATGATTATTGCTATGATAGAAGGAAAAGATATTGTGATTATGCCAAATTAAGGATAAAAATAAATGGCAATTGGCAAGATTTAACCGGTTATGAAGATATCGGGCAACTTCCCGGCCAAAGGGTTCATTGGACGATCAATATTAGTAATTTTGGACCGGGCGAATATCCCATAGAAGTGTATAGGTACCTCCTAACGTGTGAAGGAACAGGGTCAGGGACATCTTCAACTTTAAAAATAACCAATACATTAACAGGAGGAAAAATAAGTGTGGCATCTACTACTGTCTGCAACAATGCGACAGTTACATTTTCCGAAGCAACACCATCGTCGGGAGGATATGGAAGTTATAGTTATAAATGGCAATACAAATATTCCGGAAGTAGCTCTTATTATAGTATCCCAAATAAAACCGACCAAATTATGAGCGGCAATGGCATAGGAGATGGCTTCACTTTCCGGCGATGTACAACCGATGCATATGGAAACGTAGCATACAGCAACGAGATAACAATGTCCGTTTATCCTACCACGGTTAATGCGGGGCAAATCGGTACTAATACGCCGACAGTATGTTCTGCAGATAATGAATTTCGAATACTTAATGTGACCGACGCTTCCGGAGGGTCTGGTACTTATACTTACTCCTGGTATCGCCAACCGGTAACAGGAGGATATCAGGAATCAATATCAAATAATTCGAATGATTCGAGAGAATATACGGGCAGCGTATCTTCGGCGTATAAATTTACAAGGAGAGCAACAGACCAATGCGGCTTTGCGGCAACCACTTCTCCCGTCACTATTTCTATGGCTCCCCCTTTAACTCCGGGTACCATAAAATGGGACAACGGAACCTCTTCGAAGGAGATATGTCCCGACGGTTCTCCGGGAACAATCAGGAATGGTATGGCAGCTACCGGCGGTTTGGGCGTCATATATTATACGTGGCAATACTCCAATACCAATTCTTCACCAACCAATTATTTCGATATCGTGGATAACAAAGGCGCTCCCATCACAGGAGCGGATTATTCGCCTGCCGATACTTTTACTTACGATAAAGGGAGAAAATTGTATTTTTTTAGACGGGTAGCACATAGCAGCCAAGGTTGTGGAACTCAGCCGACAGAGCCGGTATCATTAGCGCCGGCAATACCTGTAACAAGCGCAGGGCAAATTTCGATCGAGAACCTCGCACCAGACAACGAATCAACTACTATCTGTTACGGCGTTAAACCGGTTATCAATAATATATCCGAAAAAGAAGGCGGTACAGGCTATGAAACGTATCAATGGGAATACCGGTTAAAATTGGATGAATCCGACTGGTCAGGCTGGCTGCCTATAAGCGGCGCCATTGAAAAAGATTATCGATCGTCCATCGGCGCAACACAAACGATAAGCTATCGTCGAAGCATTACAGGCGTCTGTAACGTAGGAATCATTTCAAATGAAGTGACCTTTAACGTCTTGCCACAAGTAACAGCGGGAGAGATAGCAGCAGATACCACCGTTTGCTACGGTGCGGTTCCTGCGCCGATAAGAAGCAAAATCACCGCATCGGGAGGTACGAACAGTAGCTATCTTTGGAAATATTCCATTGACGGAACCAATTTTACGGCATTACCCGCCGTGAAAAATGTGGCTGCCTATACCTTCGATGAAACGGAAAGTTTAACGCAACCTATTTACTATTTTAAAAGACAGGTTCTTAATGATTGTTTGAGCGACAGGGAGATCGTTGAAACCAGTCCGATCAGAATTAGCGTTAAGCCCAACGCCGTAGCAGAGGAAATAGGGTTACAGTCTCAATTCATCTGTCCGGGTGAATTGCCTTCCACGTTGAATAATACTAATAATGCGGTATCAAAAGCAGACCGTTTTCAGTGGTACCAATCTTCCGATGAGGTTAACTGGTCGGCGATAACCGACGCCGTCGGGCAGTCCTTTAGCCCCGGCGTACTAAAGACAACGACCTATTACCAAAGAGAATCCCTCTATACGAACGACGGTTACACCTGCGGATCGGCATTCGGCAATACCGCCACTGTTTCCGTGCGTGATTCTTTGAATCCCGGCGTAATCGGTTATGACCAGTATGTCTTCAGAAATACAGTGCCCGACAAATTGGGCGGCACGCCTGCGACCGGCGCCGGAAATATAGAATATCAATGGCAAACATTTGACGACGGCGAGTGGAAAAATATTCCAATGAACAGTCAAAGCGCAGAATTAACTCTCGGCGCTCAAACTTTGGATGAACAGATATACCGGCGAAGAGTATATGACAGGGGATGTAATGTGTCAAAACTGTCGGAACCCGTCGGCGGAATCAAAATCAAGTGCGTTGACGATCTTGTGGCCGGTCAAATTTCGCCGGAAGACACAACAGTATGCTATGCTGCTACTGTAAAATTTACGGGCGCTGCAATGAACCAGTCCGTTTATAAATGGCAAAAATCGGATGACGCCGTAAGTTGGGAAGACATTAATTTTAATGCAAGCAATCCTTATTATACCTCCGACCCTCTTACGGGAACAACTTTCTTTCGCCGGAAGACCACACACGGGGATCAAACCGTTGTTACCGGAGCTTCAAGAGTAACCGTTATCGGTCGTAATAACCCGCTTACATTAAAAGACGACTGGAAAACGGCCTATTGTTTGGGCGAACCTGTCATTCTGGAAGTAAATCCGAATTACGGTTATGCTTATTATTGGACAGATGACAAAGGCAGGAAAATATCCGATAATTTGAAGTATGAAATAGCTGAACTTCAATCGGAAAGTATTGTTCATATTGTTTCTATCGACAACCAAAATCAATGCGAACAATCAAAGCCAATCACCATAACCATAGATAATGTCAATGCGGACTTTTCGGCGTCGGTTACCAATGTGGCGCTGGGAAAAGGCGCCCGGTTTACCAACCTTAGTCAAGGGGCCTCCAATTATGAATGGGATTTCGGCGAAGGCGAAGGCGCTAACGCTACGACGAACTTCGTCTATTACTTCAACATCCCCGGTACGAAAACCATTAAACTGACTGCCATCAGCGAAAACGGCTGTACGGCGGAAAAAGTAATGGAAAGTTATATCACCGTATCCGGTTCCAAGGACATCGGCGAAGGCGAATTGCCCACCGGCACGGAATCAAAAGAAAGTACGGACGTGGTGATTTATCCCAATCCTGTGGACGACGTCCTGTATGTCCGGTACGAAAACAGCGCTCCGGAAAAAGCGGAGATATTCGACGCCAAAGGTCGGCTGCTGCTCCAGCAGAAAATTACCGGACAGCCGGAAGCTATCCAAGTGTCGTCACTGCCCGCAGGGGTGTACGTCCTCAAACTTACGGGGAAGAATAACGTAAAGAATATCAAATTTATAAAGGAATGAATGTTAAAAAGATAGTTTGTTTTGTGTTTGTGTGCTACCTGTTAGCAGGTGCAACGACGAATACGTTGGCTCAGAAACCGATATGGCATGATGGAGGCGTCAACCATACAAAAGGGATATCGAATTTCGGGATAAGCTATGGACGCTCTCTACGGTCTAATTTGTTTATCGGCAGTTACGGGCGATACATGACGAATAAATGGATTTTCAACGTTAATGCCATGTACGAAAACGGCCAATATGAGCTTACCCATCTTGACGGGTATTATGTAAGTTCCGGTTTTGACCGTACATTGTTCAAAGTAAAGGACTTTATGTATTTTAATACAGGTTTGGCCGCATATATCGGCGGTGAAAACCTGTCTGCTCCGGAACTTGGCGAAACGAAAAACAGTTTTGTTTTCGGCGCTGCGGGGAACGTAAATGTTGAGTTATTTATCTTCACCCAATTTCTGGTGCAAGTTAAGGCGGAGAAGTATTATTCTCCTACTTCGAAACTTGGACACTTCTTTGATGTGTATTCGGTGGGATTGAGGTATTGTTTTTATTAATAAGGTGTTAGGATGTTGACTCTGGTTATAACGGAAAAAAAGGATGCGGCAAAATCCATTGCCGGGTTTCTGGAAACAGGGATAAGGGATAAAGGCGCTTATCTGGAAGGCCGCCATTACCTGTTTACATGGTGCGCCGGTCATTTGATTGAGTTGGCAGAACCGGATGTTTATACCGGGAACAAAAAATGGAAGTTGGAAGAGCTACCTATCATGCCGAAT
>JAIRMH010000102.1 GCA_031258835.1 Tannerella sp. | reverse complement strand
GTTCGAACGTTTGCTCTGCCAAGGTTAGTTTTACATCTAACTTTTGGGGCAAGGTTATGCTCTACCAACTGAGCTACTTTCGCAATATATTTCAAGAACGCTTTCCTGATAGCGGCGGCAAAGGTAATGAAAAAAATAAATTATGAAAAAAGATTATGGATTTTTTTTCTGGAAAAGCATTTTGTTTGCCGGTTAGTTTTTTACGATAAGTTTGTTACCGTTTAAGGTTGTATTGTATGGACGCAGTCTGTGCTTACTCACCCCTTCGCTTGGAGTTCCGGTTCCGAATCCGATGACATCGTATTTTGTGCCGCATTTCGGGCAAACGGCATGCAACCCTCCGTCGTCTATCTCGACCGTTATATTGGATTGCACCTCGTAAGGACAGGCGCGATCAAACGCTTTGTATTCGTCTAACATCGTATGTACAACGAGTATACCGCCGAATCCTGCTCTTTCTCCTAATTCGGGATTGATGTTTTGGCTGGTATATTCTTTGTATGAACCGATCGTTTTGAGTGTTTTGTCTTCGAATGTGAGATCCAGATATAAATATACAGGAAACGAAGGTACAGGATTATCATATTCATCTGTACATGAAAGATGAAATGAGAGTAAACAGCAGGTAATGAGCGCGATACGTTTCATGATAGATGATGGCCTATGTGTTTAAAAGTTTTTGTTCCGCTTCGTTTGCTTTTGAGAAATGAAAACCTGCGATAATTTTTTGTTCCCATGCGACGATTGCATCGTTGCACAGATTGCCGATGCTTCCTTCGTGGGTATGGAGGATATTTTTGTCGGGGGTAAAATTGCCGGCGTCAATGTCGAGACCTACTTTTTTGTAGGCCTCGCGGAATGGCAAGCCTTCACGAACAAGGCGGTTTACTTCTTCGACGCTGAATATGAGCGCATATTTTTCGTCGTCAAGGATATGTTCGTTTACCTTGATTTCGTTCATCATCCGCGTAACCATCAACAGGCAATCTTTCAGTTCGTCGAACGATGGGAGGAATATTTCTTTTATTATCTGAAGATCACGGAAATAACCGGATGGCAGATTGTTGCATATCAGCGTTATCTGTTGAGGTAATCCCTGTATTTTATTACATTTGGCGCGTGTCAGTTCGAATACGTCCGGATTTTTCTTATGTGGCATTATGCTTGAGCCGGTTGTGTATGCGTCGGGCAACTTGATAAATCCGAAATTCTGGCTGTTGAACATGCAGGCGTCAAACGCAAGTTTCGATAGCGTTGCGGCGATGCCTGCCATGGCAAATGCTACGGTACGTTCAGTTTTCCCCCTTCCCATTTGTGCGTATACAACATTGTAATTCATTGATTCAAAGCCGAGAAGTGTCGTCGTCATGGCGCGGTTTAACGGAAATGATGAGCCATAGCCGGCAGCAGAGCCGAGAGGGTTCCGGTTACATATTTTATATGCGGCCTGCAGCAGCAGCAGGTCGTCGGCGAGGCTTTCGGCATAAGCGCCGAACCACAGCCCAAAAGATGACGGCATCGCTATCTGCAAATGGGTATATCCGGGAAGCAACAGGTTTTTATAACGATTGCTTTGTTCTATTAACACGTCAAACAGCGAGGATGTGAGGGTTGCTAATTCCTGTATTCGGGCGCGGGTAAAAAGTTTCATGTCAAGCAGTACCTGATCATTGCGCGACCGTCCGCTGTGTATTTTTTTTCCGGTATCGCCAAGAGTGCGTGTCAGCATCAGTTCGACCTGCGAATGAACATCTTCCACTCCCTCTTCAATGATAAACGTCCCCTTATCAGCCAGGGCATATATTTTTTTCAATTCTTCCAACAGCTGTCTCAATTCATCTCCGGCAAGTAATCCTACCGATTCTAGCATCGTGATATGAGCCATTGAACCAAGTGCATCGTACTTCGCAAGATAGAGATCCATTTCACGATCCTTGCCGATGGTAAAACGTTCGATATCCTTGTCAATCAGTATGTTCTTTTCCCAAAGTTTCTGTGTCATACGTTACAATCACATTTGCATTTTTTTGTTCCTTAAAAGATATGAATGTCTTTTATTCATAAGGCAAGTGCGCCACAATTTCCGATATTTTATCAATAGCCTCCTGTAGAGGCCCTGATACCATTGGTTTAATGAACGGGCTAAGTTCGGCCCGGACGGTCAACTTCATTTTCGTCTCATTCTCGGCAACCCGTTTCAGTTGTATCCACATAAGCAGAGGGATCGGGGAGTTTGTCGTCGAGAATTTTATGGTTTTATACGGCTCCCTTTCGATAATTCGAAACATCACCGAACCTACGGGGTCGACCGTAAAACTACATGTGTCGCGGTCGAAAGTGAAGTCTTTGATTTTGTCCTGCGAAATACGTTCCCGGACGCGGTCGAGGTTAGACATATCGGATAACATAACAAAGATTTTGTCGTCGTTATACGGTATTGTCTTCACCATGCTTGTGAAATCTGCCATATATATTTATTTATTTATCAGGGTCCCAGTTTGCCGGATCTTTACGCCATTCCTGCAAAATCGCGATATCTTCTTCCGTAATAAAATTTGTGCGTAAGGCTTCTTCGATCACCGCATTATAATTAGAGAGTGTGACAAGCGACACATGGGCTTCTTTAAAACTTGCCTCCGACACTTCGAACCCATGTGTGAAAATAGCGACCATGCCAACCACTTCGCATCCGAAGTTCCGTACGGCGCGAACCGCCTTCAGGCTGCTTCCTCCCGTTGACACCAAATCTTCGATGATAACGACTTTTGCGTCTGGTTTTAATTCTCCTTCAATAAGGTTTTCCAGTCCGTGGTCTTTCGGCGCAGAACGGATGTAAACGAATGGCAACCCCAATAAATCTGCAACTAAAGCGCCCTGAGCGATAGCTCCCGTAGCAACGCCTGCTATGGCCGTAGCTTCGGGATATTTTTCACAGATGATACGGGCAAGTTCTATTTTAATCGTACTTCTTATCGCCGGATAAGATAACGTTTTCCGGTTGTCGCAGTAAATCGGCGATTTCCATCCGGAGGCCCACGTGAACGGATTGGCCGGTTGTAATTTAATTGCTTTAATCTGTAATAGCTTGTCTGCAATAAGTCTTTCTAAAGTTTTCATAGTTATTTCCGATATTTTCAGATGCAAAAGTAACGAATTAATTTGAGAATAATATATTTTTGGGTTACAAAAAAAAATATTCGTGTACGCCTGGAAATCTCTGAATTTTTATTTAGATTTGAAACGATAGTATTCATGAAACATTATTAGCCATGAAAAAGGTTTTATTTTTATTCGCATTATTGTGGGGAATCTTCAGTGCAG
>JAIRMH010000044.1 GCA_031258835.1 Tannerella sp. | reverse complement strand
CTGATGCCGATTCAGGGACAGAGCCTTCTATACCGTTAGACGATAATTCTGTGCCGGGTGATGTCATAATAAATGAAGTGATGGCCGATCATGCAGGATTAACGGAACTGCCGGAGACGGAGTATGTGGAAATATATAATGCAACTCAAAACGACATTTCATTGTCAGGCTGGAAATTTATATACGACGGAAAAGAGAGTGCTTTGCCCGAAGTTGTTTTGCCTGCCGGCGTTTATGCCGTTCTTTATCGTGCCGGTTGCGACATTGCCGTTGCCTCCGGCGCCTTGTCGTTGGGAACGGATAAATTCCCGTCTGCACTTGCCAATACGGGTAAAATAATAGGGCTGAAAAATTCAAAGGGCATAATGATTGATGAAATCACGTATCCGAAAGCTACTCGCGGGAAATCCTATGAACGTTCGGATGATGGAACGTGGCATTTATCTACGGATGAAAAAGGAGGCACACCGGGTGCGATGAATTCGCCGACAGAGATTTTTGACCCAGAACCGGATCCCGATGCCGATCCGGGAACTGAGCCGGTCTCTCCTGACCCGACGGATCCTGATGCTGATTCGGGGACAGAGCCGACGTCTCCCGATCCGACAGATCCTGATGCCGATCCGGGAACTGAGCCGGTCTCTCCTGATCCGACGGATCCGGACGCCGATCCGGGAGCAGAACCTTCAATACCATTAGACGATAATTCTGTGCCGGGCGATGTCATAATAAACGAAGTGATGGCCGATCCTGCAGGATTGACGGAATTACCGGAGACGGAGTATGTGGAAGTTTATAATGCTACTGAAAAGAACATTTCATTGTCAGGCTGGAAATTTATATACGACGGAAAAGAGAGTGCTTTGCCCGAAGTTATTTTGCCTGCCGGCGTTTATGCCGTTCTTTATCGTGCCGGTCGCGATATTACGGTTGCCTCCGGCGCTATATCGCTTGGGGCGGACAAATTCCCGTCAGCACTTGCCAATACCGGCAAAACAATAGGGCTGAAAAATTCAAAGGATGTAATGATTGATGAAGTTGCGTATCCGAAAGCCACGCGCGGGAAATCCTGTGAACGTTCGGATGATGGAACGTGGCATTTATCTACGGATGGAAAAGGAGGTACGCCGGGTGCGATGAATTCGCCGACGTTATCGCCGGAACCGAATCCTGATCCGGGGGAAACGCCAACACCGAATCCTGACAATCCTGTAGATCCAAATCCGAGCCTGCCGAATGACACTTCTGTGCCGGGCGATGTCATCATCAATGAAGTGATGGCCGATCCGGTAGGATTGACGGAATTACCGGAGACAGAATATGTAGAAATTTATAATGCTACTGAAAATAACATTTCTTTGTCGGGTTGGAAATTTATATACGACGGAAAAGAGAGCGCTTTGCCCGAAGTTGTTTTGCCTGCCGGCGTTTATGCCGTTCTTTATCGTGCCGGTCGTGATATTACGGTTGCCTCCGACGCCTTGTTGTTAGGAGCGGATAAATTCCCGTCAGCACTTGCCAATACCGGTAAAACAATAGGATTAAAAAATTCAAAGGACGTAATGATTGATGAAGTCGCGTATCCGAAAGCCACGCGCGGGAAATCCTATGAGCGCTCGGATGATGAAACGTGGCATTTGTCTACCGATAAAAAGGGAGGAACGCCGGGTGCGATGAATTCGCCGGCATTATCGTCGGAACCGAATCCTGATACTGGGGAAACGCCGGAGCCGAATCCTGACAATCCGGAAGAGCCAAATCCGAACCCTAACCCGAACCCGCCGAATGATAATTCCGTATCCGGTGATGTTTTGATAAATGAGGTGATGGCCGATCCTGCAGGATTGACGAAGTTGTCGGAGACAGAATATGTAGAAATTTATAATGTGACCGAAAATGACATTGCATTGTCGGGTTGGATTTTTATATACGACGGCAAAGAGACAGCGATGCCAGATACGGTATTGCCTGCCGGCGGCTATGCTGTCCTTTATCGCTCCGGTCGTGATGTTATAGCTGCAGAAGACGCATTGTCGCTTGGGATAGATAAATTTCCTTCGGCGCTTGCAAATACGGGTAAAACAATAGGGTTGGAAAACTCGAAAGGAGTAATGATTGATGAAATCACCTATCCGAGGGCTACTACTGGGAAATCGTATGAACGTTTAGACGACGAGACATGGCATTTGTCTACGGACGAAAAGGGGGGAACTCCAGGCGCGGTGAATTCGCCGGCGTTATCTCAGGAGCCGAATCCCGATCCGGGGACAAACCCAACTCCGAATCCCGATAATCCGGCAGATTCCGGTACGGATCAGGAGAACCCTTACGATGGAATCGTCGTAGAACCATTGGAGATTGTTATAAATGAGATTTTGCCGGACCCATTTTCCGGAGGAAGCGAATATATAGAGTTGTATAACCGTTCCGGTCGTCCGCTTTCATTATTGGGACTGGCGGTTGCCGTTCGCAAAGCGGATGGCTCGTTGAATACTCATTATCCGTTAAACACAATGGAAGGGTTGTTTTTGCCGGAAAGCTATGTTGTTTTGACAAAACAATACGATGGCGTGGCCAATTTCTATTATATGTCTTCTCCGGAAGCGGTTTATGAGATGAAGATGCCTGTTCTTAATAATGAGGGCGCTACGATTGTTTTGTTTCGTATATCTGATGAAATCGTTATTGACGAGGTCTTTTATTCGGAAAAATGGCATGATATATCGATAAAAGAAACGAAAGGCGTTTCTTTAGAACGTATTAATCCTGAAGCGGAATCGCAGGATCATTTTAATTGGACTTCGGCAACTGCTGAAGTTGGGTATGGAACGCCGGGTTATAAAAATTCTCAATACGGAAATGCGGATTCAGGAAATAAGGCATTTATTAATGTTCCCGAATATATTCCTGGATTTGATTATTATTTACTTGAATACCAGACGAATAAACCCGGCTATCGTTGTCGCGCGGAAGTATATTCTATCAATGGGGAAAAAGTAGCGGAGATATCGAATAATCAGTTGATAGCACAAGAGGGCGAACTTCGTTGGGATGGACGAGGGTTGGATAATAGCCGGCTATATCAGGGAATTTACATTTTTTATGCGGAATTGTATCATATCGACGGTGATGATATTAAAATTAAGAAAGCATTTCTCGTCAAGTAATCATGTCACCTGTTGCGATTGGCGATGATCGTCATTGCGGCTGAAAATCTTTTCCCGCCAGTTCCATAATATTGAACAATTCGTCGACTGTTTCGGCGCGAAGCATGGCGATGCGCGTTTGTTTGAAGTTGTATATTCTTTTGAATAAGGGTGTTACGGCCAGATGGCGGCGTATATGCAATATGCCTCGTCTTTCACCAGATCGTTCGACACTTTGTAGCGCCTGTTTTTTCAAGATGTCCAGATACCAGGAGAAAGATTCGGCTGGTAATTTTTCTCCGGTTAGAAGAAAATATTTTATTTCGCGGAAAATCCATGGTCTTCCGATGCTGCCTCGTCCGATCATTACTCCGTCGACGCCGTAACGATCGAAACACTCTTTGCAACGTTCGGCGGATGTGATATCTCCATTGCCTGTGACAGGTATCTTTACCCTCGGATTATTTTTCACTTCGCCGATAAGCCTCCAATCGGCTTCTCCCGTATACATCTGCGATCTTGTGCGACCGTGTATGGACAGAGCTGCGATACCGCAATCTTGTAGCTGTTCCGCAAGTGTGGTAATGATATAATGATCATGATCCCATCCGAGGCGGGTTTTCACTGTTACCGGCGTATTCACGGCTTTCACTATTTCCTGTGTTATTTTAAGCATAAGCGGGATATTCTGCAGCATACCGGCTCCGGCGCCTTTCCCGGCAATTTTTTTTACCGGGCAGCCAAAATTTATATCAATGATGTCAGGATTAGCTTCTTCGCAAATTTTGGCTGCTTCTACCATCGATTCCACATCTTTGCCATAGATCTGAATTGCTACGGGGCGCTCCTCATCTGCAACTTTCAGTTTTTCTTTCGTTTTGTTTACATGCCTGATGAGTGCATCACTGGATATAAATTCGGTATAGACCATATCCGCGCCGAATTGTTTGCATAACAACCGGAATGAAAGGTCTGTAACATCTTCCATCGGAGCCAGTAATACAGGATGTTTACCTAAGTCGATCGATCCTATTTTCATTTATATGTTTTTGTTTGCCGGGTGGTTATGTGGATCGTTCTGATGACACTTTCGCTTCAGGGTTTGTTTGTAGTTGTTATTCTCACTCAAACATTCCGATAGATTCGCAATAATCCATTTCCCCTTGCACGATAAGCGAGATGTCGTCTGCATTATACTTCCCGATGCCGTCGGACAAAGCGCTTTTAACAACATAAGAAATCAATTCGTCTTCGTTTATTTCAACTTCTTTGTCATCATCATCATCTTCTTCTTCAAAAAATCCTTTAGAACTGTAAAAGTCATAAATCAAATCTATAATATAATTTATATCATCATCACTGAATTTACCTTTTAGTTCTTCAGGGAGGCTGTTTTTTATAAATTTGACCGCCTCGTCGTCGTCATATAAAAAATCTTGATCTACATTCATTGCTATTGATTATAAAAACTATTGATTATAAAAACCGGTGCAAGATACAAATAATTAATCGAACGGCAAATATTTTAACATTAAAGTTATCAACACGTAACGCCGTTGGCGTCTTTTGCAGACATACGTCGTTAGTTGCTGAAGACGAGTCCGTCCTTATTTTTGTCTATTATAACCGGTCGGCTGTTGTTTATCTCGGATCCCAGCATCTTTTTAGATAATTCGTTAAGGACGAGGTCTTGTATGATGCGTTTTACGGGCCGTGCGCCGAACTGCGGATCATACCCTTTGTCCGCAAGATAATCTAATGCTGCATCGGTAAAAATCAGCGTGATGCCATTTTTCCCCAGCATGCGTTGCGTGTTTGCGAGTTGTAAGTTCACGATCTGGCGTATCTCTTCTTCATTAAGCGGAGTAAACATGATAATTTCGTCTATCCTGTTCAGGAACTCCGGGCGAATCGTCTTTTTCATGAGGTTAAGAACCTCTCTTTTTGTTTCCATGACTACCTTATTACGGTTTTCGGTAGTCAGTTTTTCGAAGTTTTCGCGTATTAGCGACGATCCCATGTTGCTTGTCATAATGATGATCGTGTTCTTGAAATTAACGGTGCGTCCTTTGTTGTCGGTCAGACGACCGTCGTCCAGCGCCTGCAATAATATGTTGAACACGTCAGGATGCGCTTTTTCTATTTCATCGAAGAGAACTACCGAATAAGGTTTGCGCCGGATGGCCTCGGTCAGTTGACCGCCTTCTTCGTAACCGACGTATCCGGGAGGCGCTCCGACAAGGCGGCTGGCGCTGAATTTTTCCTGGTATTCACTCATATCGATGCGCGTCATCATATTCTCGTCGTCAAAAAGATATTCGGCTAATGCTTTAGCAAGTTCTGTTTTACCGACCCCGGTTGTACCGAGGAAAATGAATGAGCCGATCGGACGTTTCGGATCTTGCAGTCCGGCGCGGCTACGGCGTACGGCATCGGCAATTGCCGTTATCGCTTCATCCTGTCCGACAATGCGCTTGTGGAGTTCGTTTTCGAGGTGAAGTAACTTATCTTTCTCACTCTGTATCATCCTGCTAACGGGTATTCCCGTCCAGCGCGATACGACGTCGGCAATGTCTTCGCTGTCGACTTCCTCTTTAATCATTGCATTGCCGCCTTGCATCTCATGCAGTTTCTTCTGTATTTCTTCTATTTGCGATTCTTTTTCTTTCAGTTTGCCGTAGCGTATCTCCGCTACTTTGCCGTATTCGCCTTCCCGTTCGGCTTTCTCGGCTTCAAACTTAAGGTTTTCGATGTCAATCTTATTCTGTTGAATCTTATTAATCTGTTCTTTCTCGCTTTGCCATTTGGCTTTTTGTTTCTTTTCTTCCTCTTTCAGATTGGCGATTTCCGCGTTCAGCAGGTCAAGTTTGTTGTTATCTTTTTCACGTTTGATAGCTTCGCGTTCTATTTCAAGTTGCGCTATACGGCGCGATACCTCATCCAGTGTTTCCGGTATCGAATCGGCCTGCATCCGGAGGCGTGCCGCCGCTTCGTCCATCAAGTCGATCGCTTTATCGGGAAGGAACCTGTCTGTAATATAGCGTGTTGACAGTTGTACGGCCGCTATTATTGCATCATCTTTGATACGTATCTTATGATGGTTTTCATATTTCTCTTTCAGTCCGCGGAGGATGGAAATGGTATCCGTTTCGTCAGGTTCATTAACCATAACCATTTGGAAGCGGCGTTCCAGCGCTTTATCTTTCTCGAAATATTTTTGATATTCGTCTAACGTTGTCGCCCCTATTGCGCGCAGTTCGCCACGCGCTAGCGCCGGTTTTAATATGTTTGCGGCATCCATGGCGCCTTCGCTTTTGCCGGCTCCGACAAGCGTGTGGATTTCGTCGATGAAAAGAATGATTTCACCGTCCGATTTGACGACTTCGTTTACGACGGCTTTCAGACGTTCTTCAAATTCGCCTTTGTATTTTGCGCCGGCGATCAACGCTCCCATATCGAGCGAAAAGATCTGTTTGCGTTTGAGGTTTTCGGGTACGTCGCCACGTATGATACGATGTGCCAATCCTTCGGCGATAGCTGTTTTTCCGACGCCCGGTTCACCGATAAGAATCGGATTGTTTTTCGTGCGGCGACTAAGGATTTGCAGGACGCGGCGAATCTCGTCGTCGCGTCCTATAACCGGATCAAGTTTTCCGGAACGAGCCCGTTCGTTAAGATTGACGGCATACTTGCCGAGTGCGTCGTAAGTGTCTTCGGCCGACTGGCTTGTCACCTTATTCCCTTTGCGCAGTTCGTCGATTGCTGCGCGCAGTTCTTTTTCTGTCATTCCTGCATCTTTCAACATTTGCGAGGCGTCATTTTTTTCAGTAAGCAAAGCCAATAGAATATGTTCGAGCGAAACGTACTGGTCGCCAGATTTGCTACTATAGTCAATTGCCTTTTGAAATATGGCGTTAACCTCGTTGCTAAGATAAGGTTCTCCTCCCGAAACCTTGGGAAGAGATGCGATCTTGCGGTCGATATTTTGATTTAATCCCTGTTGGTTGACGCCAAGTTTTTGAATCAGAAATTGTATGGTGTTTTCGCCTGTCATAATGACACTTTTTAATAAGTGTACGGCTTCGATTGATTGTTGATTATTTTGTCTGACAAGATTAACCGCTTGCTGTACGGTCTCCTGTGATTTGATTGTGAAATTATTAAAATTCATATATTTGTTTCTCCTTTCTTTATATTCTCGTTTATTATTTCGCTTAACGGAATGTCAAAATAAATGCCAAAGAGAATAAGTGACATTTTGGCAGTCCGTCGATGTTTGTAAAAGTCGGCGCCGTTGTCTGATATTGGCATATTCCTGCGCTGGGAATGGAGAATAGAGTTCCTTGAGCGTATTAATAATTTTGTTGCATTTGATGGTTGAATCTGCGGCATAAAAAAAATACATGAGAAATTTGTTTTATTTTAAAAAGAATACCTATATTTACGGCGAATTTTTAACAACGTGGTATTTAATCAATTAAAAAAAGTATTTATGATAGTGCGAAACAGCAAGATATTTCGATCTGTTACACCCCTTTTACTGTGGCGTCACTCGCTGAGTTTCAACCTGTCTGGGGGGGGGGGGGGGGGGGGGGGGGGGGGGGGGGGGGGGGGGGGGGGGGGGGGGGGGGGGGCGGGGGGGGGGGGGGGGGGGG
>JAIRMH010000201.1 GCA_031258835.1 Tannerella sp. | reverse complement strand
GCTTTCCGTACGACGGAGAATGTACGGGTTTGTGTAACCACGCTTACACTGTTGTCTTTGGAAGTTACAGTCCAGTAAAGCATAATTTGTCCCTCGTAGGCTACGCCGAAGCCTGCCAGTAGCGCATCCAGCGCAGGCTCATCCAAAGAATGAGAATAGCCGGTTCCTTCATACAAAGATTCGAAATGTGTCGGATCGGAGAAATCGCCGTTGGAAGAAACTTTAAGCACGTATTCGCTTACTTCCGGGTCCGCTATCCATACAAACTGAAGCGGATACGTGATCGTATTGGCGTCGAATTGCGCATTATCCGCCGGGCTTGACAAAGCGATGGTCGGCGGTGTGGGCGGCGGCGGCGGGGGCTCGGATTTTCGTGTAATCCGGATGCTTCTCACTTGCGTTTCCGCTTTGATTAGCGAACCTGCCGGTTGTATTGACCAGTACACTTTGGCTTCTTCACCTTTGCCCAGCCCTAATGCAGTCAATTGAACGTCCAACTCATCGGCAGTTAAATCTTTCGTATAATAGCCGGCTATACTGATTTGCGGGGAAGCCAAATCTTCCGTCAGGCTCAACAGTAGCTTAAAGGCAGTGATACCTTCGGTAGCCCAGGAAAAAGAAACTTTATCCACCTCGTCCAGGTTGAAAGCGTCGTTTTCATGGGGTGTCAGCAAACTGATTTGCGGGATGTACTCGTCTGTTGTTTCCGTATCTTTGCATGAATATGGAAACAGGCTTAAAAAAACAAGCAGTGATAATAAACAGCAGTTTTTCATTTTGTTTGAATTTAAGTTTGATTTATTTGTTCCATGTGTAAACTTTCATGTCTCCGGGAAGGAGCGTTTCGGTTTTCAAGCCGGTAACGGTGCGTAACGTTTTCCGTTTGGTAATTTCCCGCACGGAAGAAGCTGTTTCGATTTGGATTTCCTGCGTTTCATTGGGGTCGCGGCTCACGATGACCAGAAACATTTGGTTGCCTTTTTCCAATAGGGAAACTACTGTTCCGGTATCGCCTGCTTTCAGCATTTTGATTTGCGACGGAAGCTGGTTGGCTTCCAGCATCGTTGTCCATGCCGGTACATAATTTTCTTTACCCAAATGTTTTACCCAGACCACGGAAGCGCCGAGGAATACCGCGGCATAATTTTGCATTTCCTCATTCATTTCCTTTACCACATTGTAGACCGTTGTTTTCGCGCCCCACTGACTTACCACAGCATAAAATGCGCTTCCTTGCGACCAGTAGGTAAAGTACTGAATCCCCTGCGAGCCATAAGCCAACGAAGTGTAGATTTCTATTCTAAGATCGCTGATGTAAGGCGCCGGGTTAAATGACTCCCCTGCCCAATGTCCATTGGAAACGGCAAAAGTCCAAAACGGCAGCCCCGATTGTTTGGATTTTTTCAGAAACAGTTCAAGCACTCCATACCAATCTTTATTCAAGGTACGGTATCCTTCGTGTTTGTTGTCCGGATTTACATTACTTTTATCCACACCGATAGGATAGGAATTGAACGCCATGAATTTCATGGGTATTTTCTCTACATAAGGAGTCAGATAATTTTCCAGATAATCTCCGCTTGCGCCGTGAAAATCCTGCTTGGCTACGAGCGATCCAGCTATATTAATATAACAAAAATGTTCCGGATCATTGTCTATACTTTGGATGAGCTTTACTTTGTTTTCCAAGGTAGTAAAAATGGTTGCAGGCGGTTCATCCCTCAGGTAATAACCGCCCAGCGCCGGATGATTTTTGAAACGAGTGACACTCGTTGTAATTACTTCATCGCTGGAAATGTCGAAGGGAGGCGACCAGTTGAAATGATTGGCAATAATCTTGATGCCGGTCGCCTGTCCGGCGTTCAGCGCTTTTTCCAAATGGTCGTCGTCCGTTCTGTGCGACAGGCTGTACAGAAATCCCGCCTCCCGCAAAGTTATGTAATGACGTTGTATATCAGCATCGCTCCAGGGAGCGCCGCCGGGCATCCAAGAGTCCAGGGTGGGAACGGAAAGCCATGCCAGCACGGGAATTTTTTCATTGCCTGTCGTCGTCCACGGCGTTTCGCTTTCGTCGCTTTTCCGGATGAGTTTAATCATATTTACATTTTTCGGCTTGCTTTGCGCCGCATCAGCGGTAACAACCGCCCAATAGACAAGCGAAGATTCGCCTATGCCAACGCCCCATGCCGCAAGCAGGTCGTCCAACTCGGAGGCCGGCACTTCCACAGACTTGGCAGATACGGGAATCGTGTGCGGACTGGATAAATCTGTCGTTTTATCCAATAATAAGATATATCCGGTATTCGCATCCGAAGCCCAGGAGAAACTCACCTGTCCGGTGAGCGTTAAATCGAAAGTTTCATTAAACGAAGGACTAACCAAGGTAATCCCGGCGTCCTGTTTTTCGATGGCATCTTCTTTACAGGCATACAAACAAGCCACACTCCAAAGAAAACCGAGGGTTATAAAAAAACGGTAATACATAATTATTTACATTTATGGATTAATAAAAAATAATTTGAATGGAACGCACTTGTGTAGTAGCGTTACCATCAACCGGCACAATAGTCCAGTAAACGGTAGTAATTTTACTTGCTTCACATCCCAGCGCTATTGCTTTTTCTTTTAACACTTCGGCAGGCACCGCCAACGGATTGGTCGTTGCCGGAATCACTTGCCGGTCGCCGCCGGCGTAAGTTGACAAGCTTAGTACCAGATTGTAAGAAGTAACGCCTTCTACATTCACCCATTTAAATAGCACACTCTCGCTCCCGTTCAGGTCGATACTTTCATTAAATGGAGGATATTCCAGGATGACCACCGGCGGTTCGGGATCGGATTCGCTGCATGAATAGCTCATTATGCCCAGCAATAGCAGGGCGCTTATCATCAAAAATTTGTATTTGCTCATAATCGAATGTGTTTTTATTGATTGATTCAACTGATTTATTCCACTACAACTCCCTCCGGAAGACCGTTGGCTGTTATCGGCCAACCGGGATTCTGGTAAATTGGAGAATTTTCCACATTCCCCCCGCTACCGGAAGAAAATAAAAAGTGGTTGTAGGCAACAGGCGACAGGTAATGCGCCAAATGCCAGCGATAACCTTCGTACAGGAGGTGACTGGCGTATTTTTCATACGGACGGAGATAGATGCTGCGTGTGGGAGACGATACCAAAGCGTTGGGATTGCTTTCGCCGTAAGTCAGTCCGGTGTACCATTGCTGCATCGGTCCCCACAGTTTGAAACCTTCTATATGGTAAGGCGTTTCGATCAATTGGTCTAATGCACGCCACCGCCTGATGTCCATATTCCGCAACATCCCTTCCCCCACTAATTCGCAGCGCCGTTCGCGCCGGATATTGTAGAGTGTCGCATCTACCAGACTCCCGGCCGAATAGGCGCCCCAGTCGTTGGGGGCTTCTTGGCTCATGTTGGTATTATTAATTGTTTTCTGAAAGTCGTTGTTCACGCCTGCCCGGTCCCTGATTTGCACCCAATAATTCTTTGCAGTTGCATCCAAAGTGCCGTAGCGTTCGTAACAGGCCTCTATATAGTTCAGGTAAGCTTCGGCGGCGCGGTAAATAAGAGAACCTGTAAAACTCACGTTATTAGCTCCTTGAGCACCGTCGAAATTGCCGCCCTTACGGAAAGCATATCCGGTATTGTATCCATCCGTATTGTTTTCCTTAATTCTTGGATAAGGTTCCTCTTTCGTCATATAACTACCTGTAGATGGATCCGAAGTAAAAAAGTAATTTTGTTGCCCCGGTTCTTTCAGGAAAAGGAAGAGGCGGTTATCGCGGTTTTTCCGGACATCGGCAATATAATCGTCGCCGGCGTAAAAAGAATTAGACGCATAAACCGGCAAGCCGTTCTCCATCAAGAAGGCATCTACTAATCCTCTGGTTATGCCTCGGGAATGTCCCCCCCCTGAAGCGGCAATCGATACGTTGTGTGTAACACCCATGCTCTTGCTGTATTGCCGCCAAAGCAGCACTTCGCTGTATCCCGACATATTCACATCGCCGAACATATCGAAATACGGGTTTTTCGGTTCGTTTTCCGCCTGCCGGAGCAATTTTGTATTCGGCGTCAGTATAACCTGATCGGCAACGATTTGCGCCGCGCTCATGGCTGTTTCGAGGAAGAAATTGATTTCGCTGTCGATGTCTCCGGATGGATAATTGTAATTGGCGTTGTAATCTTTGGTTTTTCCGGGCCATCCGGGGCCATTGGGAACGAAGGCGGTTCCTTTGAAATATTTCAGCCAGGTTCCTTCATACAGTGCGACCCGCGATTTGAGAAGATACGCGCAATGTTTATTCAGGCGTGTTTTCATATTGCCCGGCGCCACGTCTTTCATTAACACGATTGCCGAATCGAGGTCGGAGATGATAAAGCGGGCAACCTCATTGCGCGGAGCGCGTTTACTGGCTTCCGTCAGGGCTTGCATGTCGTCGGGCAGCGTGTGGCGGATGATAGGGAAATCGCCCAGGTCCTTCAATTTGGAAAAGTAAGTTTCTGCACGCAGGAAATACATTTCCCCGATATAATGACTGATGTTTTCGGAACCTCCGGTAATTTTCCCGGCCTCCCAGTCCGGAAGCACTTTGTTCAGGAAATAATTGCAACTGCGTATGGTGGTGAAATCCCAGCTTCCACCGGATGCTTCTACTCGAATATATCCGGGTGCGAACATACTGCTGCCGCCTAAGGAAGCCATGTTGTCGGTTTGCGTGTCCATTCCGAAAGTACCGTACCAGTTTCCGTCGGTGTTGGAAGAGTGCGACAGCAGTACGGAGGGATATAGTCCGTTCAGGTAGGCGACAAGCTGCGCTTCATCGTTCAGGTACTGTTCCGGCGCGATACTCGACAAGGGCTC
>JAIRMH010000245.1 GCA_031258835.1 Tannerella sp. | reverse complement strand
TTTGTGGCACCTGTTGCACCGCCAGCGTTGAGTGCTGTTTTCACTGTGACCGTTCTTTACTAAATCCATTGAACTACAGTAAGGACAACTTATAGTTTGCGTATGTTTCATCTTTTTTTGGTGCAAAGATAATCTTTTTCAACGGATTTAAACCACGACCAAATTTTAAATTAATTTCGATTCATGAGTCGCAAAAACATTGCTTTACTTCAAAAATACCACATTAATGGTATTGCTAATGATGCAGACATCATATAACTTTGCACTGTTTTATAAATGAAAAGATTTTTTTATATGTTTCTAATTCACTCTAAATTAATTAAAAAGAGATTGATGCTGTTGCTTTTATATAAAGCCGGCCGATGTTTCTTTTTCCGATAATTCAAGAACCGTTTTAATTTATCAACATACATTAACAAAAAAACGAGTACCCCTTTTATCCGACTGCAAATTGGTATCAAGGGATACTCGACGCTAAAAAATTATTTTAGACATGGCAAATTTATTTATTTTTTCTGGAAATCGCAAACGATTTTCATTTTTGGTAAAATTTATTTTTTACTTTTTATTGATAGGTAACGTATCTGTTGCCGTAGCGCAAAACAATATTACAATACAGGGAGTAGTTGTCGATGAACGTACAAAAGAAACGATTATCGGCGCAAACGTATTGGTTAAAGACGCCAAAACAGGCACGGCAACCAATGTAAACGGAGAGTTCAATTTGCAAGTTTCATCATTGCCGGTTACGCTTGTGGTCAGATATATCGGTTACCGCACTACCGAAATCGACATTTACGAAAAGCCTCAGGGACAATTCATCATTTCCCTACAAGAAAACCTCAATGTCCTGAACGAAGTGGTAGTAACTGGTTACAGCACCTACAAGAAAGAGAATTATTTAGGTTCGGTTTCCACTGTCAATGCTAAATCATTAGAGGACAGGCCTGCTCAAAGTTTTGACCAGCTTATCGGCGGACAGACTTCCGGCGTTGATATCATTGCAACTTCCGGCGAACTAAACACGCCGGCGGTTATTCGCATACGGGGGATTAATTCTATTTCTTCCGGTATATATCCCCTGATTATTGTGGATGGAGTGCCTGTTCAAACACAGAATGTGGGCGGCAATATTTCCCAAAACCCGTTAAGCGCTATCAATCCAAACGATATTGAATCGGTAACCGTGCTGAAAGACGCCGCAGCCAGCGCAATCTACGGTTCGCGGGCTGCCAGCGGCGTGTTGGTTATTGCAACAAAGAAAGGTGTAGCCGGAAAGCCGAAAATCACATTCGAGTCGTCATTAAGTTACGTTACGCCCTATAATCTGCCCAAACTGCTTAATTCTCAACAATATATTGATATTAAAAACGAAGGGATACAGAATCTCAATCCCGGCAGTATATCGCGTCTGGATAATCATGACGCCAACGGCAACATCATTGATACCAAATGGTACGATGTAGCCTACCGCAACGCATGGCAAAATACGAATAACCTGAGTATTGCCGGCGCTACCGACTATACAAATTATTATTTTTCGCTCAATTATACCAATCAGAACGGTATTTTGAGGCACAATAATTTTGAAAATAAAATTGTTCATGCTAAAGTGGAGCAAAAACTAATAAAGGATGTGCTGAAAGCAGGCATAAATCTTACTTACAGTAATGGCATTAATAAAGGACATGCCGTTTCGGGACAGTTATCCGGAGGGTTAAATACGCCGGCGATAAACAGGCAAACTTATACTTTGCCCCCCAATGTGCCTATCTATAATCCGGACGGCCCCGGCGGATACAATGTTGATATGAGCAATGCTACGCGCAATATAGGACACAGCCCTACCGACGTGCTTGGCCCCAATATAGGCACGCTTAACTCTCACAACTTGCAAACCCAGCTGGATTTAGACCGTGTTGCCTCCGAAACAAACAGCAGTACAGGCAGTTTCTTCCTCGAATGGAATATAACCAAAGGATTAACTGCCAAAACCAATTACGGATACAACCGGCTATCGGCGGATAACAGCATTTTCTACAATCCCATATCGGGCGGAGCGGCAAGCGTTAATGGAGCAACCATCAACGATGCAAATGTTTACAATAAAATCGATTGGACAAATACGCTGAACTACGACCGTATATTGGCGGAAAAACATAATGTCAATTTATTGCTGGGACAAGAATACATAGCGTCCAAATCAACCGGGTGGGGCGTCCGGCGGGAAAATTTGATAGACCCCTCATTCAATACATTTTACGGAGGATATACCACATTCCTCAACACAGGCGTATCGTCTCAGGAAAATGCTTTCCTATCTTACTTTGCCAGTTTGAATTACGATTACGACAAAAAATATTTGCTGTCGTACAGTTTCCGCCGCGATGGCTATTCGGGTTTGACCAAAAACAACCGGTGGGGGAATTTCAATGCCGTGTCGGTAGGCTGGAACATTGCCAACGAAGCCTTTTTCAAAAGCCTTTCCCAAAATATTGTCAGCGATTTGAAAATCAATGCCAGCTATGGCGAAGTGGGTAATATCAACATCGGTTCGTTCCCTGCGTTTGCTTATTACAGTTCTATTTCATATGCCGGTACAAGCGGTCTCAAATTCAATCAGGCGGCCAACAACGACCTTCAATGGGAAACCAGTAAAAAAACAAATATCAGCGCTACTGTCGGTTTTCTGAAAGGCAGGTTTACATTAAACGTCGATTACTACAACAACGATGTGGACGGTTTGATCGTGAATGTGCCTACCGCTCCTTCATTGGGTTTGCCGGGCAATACCGTGGCCGCCAATGTAGGCTCGTTGTACAACAAAGGGATAGAACTGGGCATTAATGCTCAGATTATTGACAATCGCAAATTTACGTGGAACAGCAGCTTGAACTTCTCTACGCTGGAAAATAAAGTAACGAAACTTGACAATGACATCTATACGCCGAGCACTTTCGGCATTATGAATCTGACCCGCGAAGGGTATGCCGTCGGTTCGATTTTTGCCGTGCCCACTTTAGGTATCGACCCCGACAACGGAAGACGTATTTTCCTGAACAGTGAAGGGAGAGAAGTGGAATACGACCATTCGTCCACCGTTCATAAATGGACTTACAAGGATAGCGGTTTGGAAGCTCCGGCTATTGACAACTACAAGGACGGCGTGATTCAGGGAACGTCCATTCCTACCTACTATGGCGGCTGGAACAATACGTTTACATACCGGGATTTTGATTTGAGCCTTAATTTCACATTTTCCGGCGGAAACAAAATCTACAATGCCACCAAAGCTACTTTAAGCGACGGACGCTATTTCAACAATGGTACGTTTATACTTGACCGCTGGCAAAAGCCGGGAGATATAACGGATATTCCAAAAGTAGTGTGGAACGATAATGTAAGCAACGGATTTACCATTTCCAACTCGTACTATGCCGAAGACGGTGACTACCTGAAATTGAAAAATATTGTTATAGGCTATACCCTGAAACTTAAAAAATTGACTAACCAGAATTTGTCGTCGTTAAGACTGTATGCGCAAGCCACCAACGTATTTACATGGACAAAATACGGAGGTATTGACCCGGAAATTTCCAATTACGGCAATTCTATTGACAACGGATACGACCGCAACTCCATTGTCAATTCGAGAACATTTACGGTTGGTCTTAAATTAGCGTTTTAAAGAGCGGATTAATTAAGTAATTAATAAATAAAATAATAGATATGAAACGATATAATAAATCAGTAAGATTGTTCGGCGTTATTTTGTCCGGCGTCTTTTTATTGGCAAATCTTGCATCCTGCTCCGATGATGTGCTGGACACCAAATCGGAAACAAAAATATTAAGCGGCGACTCGTGGGGAACTTCCGAGCAGATATTGGCACAAGTGTATGGACTTTATTCTACGATCAAGGATATTCGTTTTTATGGCGGAGCTTACCATGTATACGGTGAATTGCGGGGAGAAGAATTTGTAACTACCGGCGGTAATACCGGCGATGGTACGGCAATCTGGCAGCAAAACGCGCTTGCTTCCGCCGACCAGGTTTCTTTTGTTTGGGCTGTGGGATATACCACGATAAATAACGCTAATCTTTTTATTGATGCAATAACACCTTCTACTGTCATAAATGACGAATTGAAGAAAAACTACATTGCCGAAGCCAAATACCTTCGGGCATACGCTTATTTCGGATTGGTGCAGGTATACAGCAGACCCTATTGGGACGGCAACGGCTCGAAAAGAGGTTTACCGTTGAGATTGACAGGGAACAGCGCTTTCACGAACGGCGATTTGGCGCCTGTTTCGGTCGGCAAAATATACGAACAGATTTTGCAGGATCTGGACGCAGCCGAAACCGATTTGCCCGAAAGTTATTCATCGGCAGCACTGTACAGTACACGGGCGCACAAGGCAACGGCAATAGCGCTTAAAACCCGCGTATATTTGGTAAAGGGAGAATATGATAAGGTAGTAACCGAAGCGGCAAAATTAGTCCCGGATCCGTCTAATCCGGTTTATACGGCAGGAGCGGTAACTCATAGACTGGAATCCAGTCTGACCAACATCTTTTCGACAACAAATGTAGGTACTTATACCGGCCCGGAAGCTATACTGACTTTTCCGTTCAATAATGACGACAAAGGCGGTTCGCAACGTTCTCCGGCCTATTTCTACAACACCTACTATACAATCAATGACGACCCTATCGCTTCGATTGTACGCAAGGAGTCGGCGTCTGTATTTGCCAACGCCAGCGATAGCCGTAGCAACTTTGTGAAAGGCAATAAGTTTGTGAAATATCAGAATACGTCGTTTCTTGATTATATTCCGGCTATCCGCTATGCCGAAGTGTTGCTTAACTATGCCGAAGCATCGGCGCGAACAAGTAGCGATTTGACGACGGCAATCACTTTACTCAATGTCGTAAGGCATCGTTCCAATTCGTCGTGGACATTTGACGTTGCCGAAACTTCTGACAAAGATGTGTTGGTAGAAACAATTCTGAATGAACGCAGAATAGAATTATTTGGCGAAGGTTTCCGTGTATTTGACTTATCTCGTTTGGGAAAGACGTTGCCGGCAAAAGGCACGGTGCCGTCTGTTGAGCCGGATTTTAATAATTACGTGTGGCCAATACCGGCCTCCGAAGCATCTACCAATTTATTAATCAACAATTTTAATGAATAATAATATGAAAAAGCTATTGTATTTATTAATCGGTATTTCCTTTATATCCACACTTGCAGGATGTGGCGGAAACGAAATTGCCGATAAAATTTATTTGCATGGGGTAATTATTACAGTGGATAATGAAAATTCTACGGCGCAGGCGATTGCCGTTAAAGACGGAAAAATTCTGGCCGTAGGAACAGATGCCGATATAGAGAAGTTGAAAGGAAACAGCACGATTGTCGTCGATTTGGAAGGGAAAACGCTTGTCCCCGGATTTATTGACGGGCATAGCCATTTCGGCCTTCGCTCCGAGAAAAGCGTAAATGTCGAAGCGCCGCCGGTCGGCATAGTAACAGATATTCCTACACTTATCGCCGAACTGAAAAAATTCAAGGAAGAAAATAATATTAAAAGCGGCGAGTGGATTACTGCCCGCGGATACGACCCTGATCAGTTGGCCGAACATCGTCATCCGACCAAAGATGATTTGGATACGGCTTTCCCCAACAATCCGGTAGCAGTTACGCATACATCGGGACACATGGTAGTGGTCAATTCGTATGCGCTCAAACTGTCGGATATTCATGCCGGTACGTCCGATCCCGATGGGGGAGTTATTGTGCGTAAACCTAATTCCAATGAACCGAACGGATTGCTGCAAGAAAGCGCCGGGCGCTTGCTCAAGCGTCCCAGGTCGAGAGAACTGTCGTATGAGGAGAAACTTGGTCTGTTGGAAGAAGCCCAACTCTTTTACGCTTCCAATGGCTTGACCACTGCACAAATCGGAAGTACAGGGCTGGATTTTATTGATTTCCTGACAAAGGCCTCGAAGGACGGTAAATTGTTGATTGACATAGAAGCGTTGGCAAGCTATGGCGTAGTGAATAAAATGCTGGAAAATTCCGAATATAAATTCGGGAATTTGGACAACCATTTCAAAATTGCCGGCTTTAAATTGATATCCGATGGCTCACCACAAGGAAAAACCGCTTTCTTTACCGAATCGTACCTGACGGAAGTCCCCGGTTGCGACCATGACCACTGTACAGGTGTTCCTACCGTTACGCAGGAACATTTTGACAAAGCCATCTACAAAGGATACAAAAACAATATCCAGACATACGTGCATTGCAACGGCGACGGCGCGATAGACATGTATATCCATGCGATACATTATGCCGATAGTGTTTTGAATACAACCAGCGTGGGCAGGAGGTCGGTGGTAATTCATTCACAATTTGTTCGTCCCGATCAGTTGGATACATACAAAGAATTGGGATTAGTTCCCTCATTTTTCAGTAACCATGCCTTTTTCTGGGGTGACCAGCATACACTGAATTTGGGGAAAAAACGCGCTTCGTTTTTAAGTCCGCTTAAAACAGCCGGAAGGGAAGGTATTATTGCTACCAATCATACTGATTACGGTGTTACACCACTCAATCAACTGTTCTTGTTGTGGACGTCTATTGCCCGAGAATCACGAACCGGCAAGATTATTGGTGAAAATGAACGTCTAACGCCTATCGAAGGGTTACGCGCCATTACGATCAACGGAGCATACCAGTATTTTGAAGAAGACGTCAAAGGCTCTATCGAAAAAGGAAAGTTGGCCGATTTTGTCATCCTGTCCGAAAATCCGCTGACTGTTGAAACGGTCGAAATCAAAGATATCAAAGTGATGGAAACTATCAAAGAAGGTAAAACGATTTTCAAACTTTAAAAATCAAGAAAAAAATGAAACTAAAAGACAAACTATCAGTATTGGGGATAGCGTTTGCCGTACAGATTTCGGGATTTGCTCAAACAGGCAATCATAGCGCTATTGCCACGTCCCATCCCGAAGCCAAAAAAGCAGCATCCGGAATACTCGCTCAAGGAGGAAATGCCGTAGATGCAGGCGTAGCCGCTTTATTGACATTGGCCGTGGCGCAAACGGGAAGTGTAGGAGTTGCCGGATATGGCGGTAGCCTTATCATTTATTCGGCGAAAGACAAGAAAGTATATGCTGTTGATTTTGATACGAAATTGCCCGAAAATTACGATTTGAACAATTTCAACGAGAAAGACGCAACAATAGGCTATAAAGCGGTAAGCGTGCCGGGAGTTGTATCGGGTTTATATACCGCATTAAAGAATCATGGAACGTTATCGTGGAAGCAAGTTTCGCAACATGCCTACAATTTGGCCGAAAACGGAATTGTGGTGGACGAAAGATTGCACCGTTCGCTGACCGGCTTTACCCAAATAGCTGACGCCGTTTCGCTGAAAGCCTATTTGCCGGCCGGACTCCCCGAAGTGGGTAGCATCTGGAAACAAAAAGATCTGGCCAAAGTGATTAAGGCAATCGGCGAAAAAGGCCCTGATGCTTTTTACAAAGGTAAATTGGCAAAGAAAATAGCCAAACATGTACAAGCCAACGGTGGATATCTCAGTGAAAAAGATTTGAACACTTATCAGGCGCAAGAATTGGAGCCGATAAAAATCAGTTATCGTGGGTACGAGATTTATGCGCCGCCGGTTCCTTCCGCCGGTATCACCTCGCTCAGTATTCTGAAAACGCTTGAGAATTTTAACTTGCAAAAAGTGCGTCCTTTCAGTGCTGAATATTTCAATCTGTTTGCACAGGCAAGCAAATTGACATGGCAAGAACGCTTCCGTTTTTTAGGCGACCCGGATTTTGTAAATGTTCCTACCCAAGAATTACTGTCAGACAAGGCCGGAAAGGAACGTGCCGAAAAAATCCTTCACGACGACGTTGTTCCGCTGAATGCAGGCGTATCCGACCCACTGCATACAACCAATGTAGTAGTAATAGATAAAGCCCAAAATATCATTTCAATAACAGCTACACAAGGGAATGGATACGGTTCGGGTGTCGTAGTGCCGGGTACAGGGTTGGTTTTTGGTCATGGCTTATCGCGGTTTGATTATAAGCCCGGCGCTCCGAACTATCCCGCTCCGGGGAAAAGGGTTCAACATAACATGACTCCTACGCTGGTGTTATACAATGGAGAACCTTATGCAGGTTTGGGACTGCCCGGCGGACGGTATATCGTAACCGTTACCTCTCAGT
This sequence comes from Tannerella sp., assembly GCA_031258835.1. Lineage (GTDB taxonomy): Bacteria > Bacteroidota > Bacteroidia > Bacteroidales > Tannerellaceae > Tannerella. Next base: position 13,569 of record JAIRMH010000245.1, on the reverse strand, counting down.
TGTTGATTGATATTTTGGATTATCATCTTTCGCCAAAGCAGGCGATAGAAGCGCCCCGAATACATAACGAAGGCGATGATACGGTGAAAATATTCGGTGAAGTTTCGGATGCAGACATAAAAGATTTGGAACTTAAAGGTTTCAAAATCGACAAGGTGCGAGGCTTGGGCGGGCCAGCCAATATTGCCGTCATAGACCGGAAAACCGGAAAAATAGACGCCGCATCCCAAGCCGGCGATGCAGGTGTGGAAATAAAATAATAATCTTTTGTCGTATATAAAATATGAGTTTAAGTAATTGCTATGCGAAAGGAATGTGTGGGGCGCTCGTTGAAGGGTTGCTCTGCGCATCCTTGTTTTTCACTTCATGCACACAAAAGCAAGAATTAGCGTCGGGAAAACCGCGCGAAATCCGTTTGGCTTACCAGTTGGGACATTTGCCGGATATTATCGCTTTGCACAAGCATTTTTTTGAAGAAGAATTTGAGAAAGATAGTATTCGCATTTCGTTCAAAAAATTTGATTACGGGCCGCCCGAAGTAGAGGCATTTAATGCCGGCGAATTGGATTTCGGCAGTATTGGTGATCAACCGGCTATTATCGGATGGGCGCGGGGAGTCGAATTTAAAATCGTCGGGAATATTACCGGCGGCAAAAATAAAATGGCCTTGCTGGTTCCCGAAAATTCAGAAGCGAAGTCTTTCGGCGAACTGAAAGGAAAGAAAATTGCCATTACGGTGGGTTCAAACATCCAGCATCTATTCAACCAATTCCTGAAACAGAATAGTTGGAAACAAAGTGACGTCAATTTGGTAAACCTCCAATTTGCCGATTGCATTACGGCATTGGCGGCCAACGAAATAGATGCTACTATTTTGTCAGACCCTTACATTTCTATCGCTACCTACAAATATGGGGCGAAAGTGATTTCATATTCCGACGGATTGAAATATACCACCTTGCCTTATATTGCGTCGAATAAGTTTATCGAAAAATATCCCGACATTGTAACCCGCTTATTGAAGGTATATCGAAAATCGGCAGAATGGGCAAGAAATAATCACGAAGAGGCGGCCGACATTCTTTTAAAAGAAGAGAATAATCTGTTACCGCGCGAGATTGACGTCGAATTGATAGACAAATATACCGAAAATTTCGGCTTGGATGAAAACGCTGTCGCCGCTTTCGGCGAAACGTATAAATATTTGAAAGAAACAAACGTTATCCGTAACAACCCCGATATAACTACGCTTTATGACGGTAGTTTTGACGAGGCTGCCAAAATACTGTTGGACGATGAATAATAATATCCGTGAATATAGGCAAGGCGATTACATGATTTCGACCGATAAGGACAGATTGCAACCGGATATTATCTACAATTTTCTATGTGCCGAATCTTATTGGGCGAAAAATATTTCCCTCAAAATCGTGGAACGCTCCATCGAAAACTCATTGACATTCGGCGTGTATGACAAGCAGGAATGTCAGGTAGGTTTCGCTCGTGTCATTACCGACTTTGCCGTATTTGCTACTCTGGGCGACGTGTTTATTGTGAAAGGAAAACGCGGATTGGGCTTATCCAAATGGTTAGTAAGCGTAATCGTTTCTTTCCCGGAATTGAAGAGTATTCGTCGGTGGACATTATACACCAATGACGCGCATAAACTCTATGAAAAATCGGGATTCCGCTTATTAGAGCGCCCCGATTTGGCTATGGAAATCAACAAACCTGATATTTATGAATATTATAGAGAATAAATGAACTCAAAATTAAAAGAAAGACTATACAAAGAATTTGAACTCCGAGTATTAATCGGCTGTGAAGGCGTTAGTTTTAATCCCGGTATTTTCAAGCATCTGGATTTGGGCGGCGTTTATCAAGAGCAAGTACATAACTTGTTCGAGCGGGACATAGATGTGCATGTCGGCGTAGATTTACCGCCGTTTCTGTTGCTTCCGAATGGCTTAGCTACCGGTTTTAAAGCGGATAGAAATTCGCCTTTGCGTTTGGAATACAATAACGGACAATTTTACATCGTAAAAAATGGAAATGAATTAACCACGGTTGATTTCCGCAAACGAGCCGGTTATTATAAAAAGAAAACATCTGATGGTGCAGATATGCGGACGGTGGCTGCGGACAACGCTCACGGACATATTTTTGTGGCGTATAGCAACGAGTGCGCTTTAAAAGACAAGGGGAAAGATTGCTTGTTTTGCAACATCAACGCCACTAAAGATTTTTACGGTGAAGCGCAAGGTATCGGCTGGAAATACCCCGATCAAATTGGAAAAGTTACCGCCGAAGCATATAAGGAAGGGTTTAAACACATTACCATTAGCGGCGGTTTTGTTCCCGAACGTAGGGAAGTCGAATATTACTTGGACGTGGCTGAATGCATACAAGCTCATACAGGATTGGACGATTTTAACGGGACGGCCTGTATCGGCGCGCCGCACGATTTATCGGTTATCGAAAAGTACAGGGACGCCGGATTCCGCACATTGGCTACCAATCTCGAAGTATGGGACAAGGATTTGTTTCGTTACGTCTGTCCTGGCAAGGAGTCGTATTGCGGCGGTCATGCCCACTGGATTAAATCGCTCAAACGGTCTGTCAAAATATTTGGCGCAGGCAATGTGCGTTCCAATCTTGTAGGCGGACTGGAAACCAGAAAATCGACCATCGAAGGCATGGAATATTTGGCGGCGGAAGGCGTGGCTGTATTATTATCGCCGTGGACGCCATATCCGGGTTCGGCCTTGGAAGGGCATCGCTCTCCTTCGTGGGAATGGCATCTGGAACTGATTTACAAAAATGCCGAAATATTGAGGAAAAACGGTTTGAGATACGAGCAACTGTATGACGTCAGCGCATCTTCAATTTTTTATCCGGCTCACGACATATTCCGCATTGAGGAAGAATTACTTCCGGTATTTAATAAAGAAAACAATCAAGTTGTTGCCGTATGAAAAAAATTCTAACCGCTTTTCTATGTATTTATGTTCTTTTTTCTTGTCGGGAAAAGGCCATAAAATCAAAGCCCGAAGTCATTCGTATCGGCTATCAGATTGGGCATCTTTCATGTATCATTGCCAAACATAACCGCTTCTTCGAGGAAGAGTTTAAAAATGACCGCATCCGTATTGACCTCCGCAAATTTGACTATGGCCCACCCGAAATGGAGGCTTTTAATGCAAAGCGGTTGGACGTCGGCACTATCGGCGACCAACCGGCCCTCGTGGCTTGGGCTAAGGGTATTGATATTAAGGTTGTCGCCAATTCAAACGGAGGAGAAGAACGGATGGCGCTTTTGCTTCCTTACAATTCGAAAGTTACTTCGTTCAGCGAGTTGAAAGGCAAAAAAATAGGTATAACAATTGGCGCAAACACCCAGCATTTTCTCCACATTTTGCTAAAGAAAGAAGGCTGGACAATGGCCGATATTGAGCCGGTAAATCTGAAGTTTGCCGATTGCATCGCTTCTTTGGGTGAAGAATTAATTGATGCTACCATCGTTTCCGAGCCGTATATTTCATTATGTCTATACAGGAAAACGGCCAAAGTCTTATTCTATTCGGGAAAGTATAAATATATAACGTTGCCCGTTGTAGCAAGCGGCGAATTTATCGAACATTATCCCGATCTATTGGTCAGGTTGCTTAAAGTATATCGGAAATCTGTGATCTGGGCACGGGAACATCCCAAAGAAGCAACCGAAATTCTGCTGAAAGAAGAAAACAATTTAATGCCGCGTGAAGTAGATCGGCTGCTGATTGATAAATCGACGAATAATTTTGATTTGGGACAACGCGAAATTGACGCTTTTGAAGCAACATTCGAATACCTTAAAGAAACGTCGCTCATAGGCGGCAATCTGGATTTGAAAACGTTTTATGTAACCCATTATGATAGCATTGCAGCATTGGACTATCCCGATATACAATAAAGCAAACAACATGAATGATTTGAAAGAAACATTATATAAAGAATTTGAACTGAAAATGTTTATAGCCTGCAAGGGCATTAGTTTTGATAAGGATGTATTCAGGCATCTGAGTTTAGGTGAAACCCATCAGGAGCAAGTGCATACCTTGTTTGAGTTGGATATTGACCCGCATGTCGGCATTGATTTACCGCCGGTATTTATTCTGCCGCATGGGATAATGGCAGATTTCAAAGCGGACAAGCGTTCGGATTTGCGGCTCGAATACGAGAACGGGAAGTTTTATATTGTCCACAAAGGAAACGAACTGACACCCGTTGATTTCATAAAACGGCCGCATTATTATGCACAAAAAACATCCGATGGTAAGGATATGCGAACCATCGCCGTCAATTATGCCAACGATGCGCTTTTTGTGGCATACAGCAACGAATGTGCTTTGAAGGAAAAAGGAAAAGAATGTTTGTTTTGTAACATCAATGCCACCAAAGACGCTTATGGAGAAACGCAAGGCATCGAATGGAAATATCCCAAACAAATTGGCGAAACAACAGCAGTTGCTTATAAGGAAGGCTTTAGGCACATTACTATCAGCGGCGGCTTTATCCCCGAACGCAGGGAAGTGGATTATTACTTGGATGTAGCAGAGTCTATTCAGGAATATACCGGGCTGGAAGATTTCAACGGAACAGCCTGTATAGGAGCGCCTCGTGACCTTAGTGTAATAGATAAATACAAGGATGTGGGATTTCGTACTTTAGCCATCAATTTGGAAGTGTGGGACAGGCGTTTCTTTTCGGCCTACTGCCCCGGCAAGGATGAACTTTGCGGAGGACAGGAGCATTGGATAAAAGCGCTGGAATATGCTGTAAAAAAGTTCGGATTTGGAAACGTACGCTCCATGTTTGTGGGAGGATTAGAGCCTAAGCGCAGTGTGTTGGAAGGATTGGAATATCTTGCCTCGAAAGGCGTATGTACTTATTTATCGTCATGGATACCCAATCCGGGGTCGGCATTGGAAGGGCATTCGTCTCCCGACTGGCAATGGCATTTGGACTTGGCGTACAAAAATGCGGAAATTCTTCGCAAAAATGGCTTGAACTTTGAGCAGTTGTACAATTCAAGCGCATCATCCAATTATCCGGTTCATGATATTTACCGCATAGAAGAAGGTCTGTTGTAAAATTCTTAATATAAAAATAAAGTGAGTAATCCTAAACAAATAGCTATTTATGGCAAAGGTGGAATAGGCAAATCCACCACTACTTCCAATATTGCTGTGGCTTTGGCCGAAGCCGGATACCGTGTGATTCAGATTGGTTGCGATCCGAAAAGCGACTCGACAAATACGTTAAGAGGCGGGAAGTATCTGCCGACAGTACTTGACAGTACGCGGGACGGCGAAAAAGTCAGTTTGTCGGATATTTCCGTCGTTGGTTTTGCCGGCGTCCTGTGCATTGAGGCAGGCGGCCCTGTTCCGGGCGTGGGATGTGCCGGAAGAGGTATTAATGCGGCGGTCAGTCTGCTTCAGGACTTGAACCTGTACGAAGAATTTAATCCCGATTTTGTGTTGTACGACGTACTTGGCGACGTGGTTTGCGGCGGCTTTGCCGTTCCTATCCGCGAAGGTTTGGCCGATAAGGTGTACGTCGTTTCGTCTTCGGATTTCATGGCGATTTATGCGGCTAATAACTTATTCAAGGCGATTAATAAGTATGCGCCTTCGGGTGGCGCCCAATTAGGTGGCATTATCGCCAACGGATTGGTTGCTCCGTATGCCAAAAGTCTGGTGGACGATTTTGCCTCCCGCACAGGAACGTCTGTAACGCAGTACATTCCCCGCTCGTTGGTCGTGTCGCAAAGCGAATTATACGGAAAAACGGTTATCGAAGCCAATCCGGCTTCCTCTCATGCCGATTTGTATCGGGAATTAGCTCGCCGGGTGGCTGAAGATATCGAAACCGTCATTCCGAAACCTCTAAACATAACAGAGTTAAGGGAATGGGCGCGTGATTGGGGCGACCGCATCCTGAATGAAGAGTTGGGAGTTGTTACACAGATTCAGGCAGCCATTTAACAAAAAACAAGGATATGAGTATCTTAAAATCCAGAATAGCCCCTATCCGCGAAAAACGCTTGCAAACGCTTGTCGCTTATTCCGGTTTGCCGGATGTGCTTCCGGTCGAGTTGGCTGATGGGCAGTTGGCACAACGGGTGCGCACCTTTTCCCAGGATACGTTCAGCGACATATTGTATGCACTGAACGTTATAACAACCATAAAAAATGCCGCCATAGTTATTCATGGGGCTTCCGGCTGCGCTGTTTCCCGTTTGACGTTCTGTACGAAAGACAAGTCGCATGGAAAATGGGCGATTACCAACCTGAACGAGCGAGATTCCATTATGGGGAGCGATACCAAACTGCGAAGCGCTATCAAGCAGATACATAAGCTATACTCTCCCGAAATCATTTTTGTCCTGTCCACGCCGATTGTCGCTATCAACAACGATGATATAGAATCGGTTGTAGTAGAACTGAAAGACGAACTGAATGTCGCTATTGTGCCGGTTTATACCGACGGCTTTCGTTCCAAAAGTGGCGTTACAGGTTATGATATTGTATTTTATGCCATTGTAAAACAGTTGCTTCCGCCTAAAAAAGTGGATAAAATATCCGGTCTTGTCAATTTGTTTTCAGTATCTGAAAATGAGGAAGAGATAAACGCGGTTTCCGAACTGCTTCAACAGATCGGATTGACGGTAAATTTGTTTCCCCAATACGCTTCATTGGAAAACATCAAACGATTATCATTAGCCGAATGGTCGCTCTCCATAAATCCTGACGAAAGCGCTTATGCGGGCGTTTTACTGGAAAACCGCTTCCACATTCCGTTCCTGAATGTGGACATTCCGGCAGGGGGCATTAATACAGAAGTGTGGATTAGCCGTATTGCCGAATTTACTGGACGAAAGGAACAGGCGAACCGGTGGCTTCAATCCGAAAAAGAAAAACGGAACAACTCGCCGGAGGAATGGAGCTTCCCCCAACAAAGCGTGTTTGTGAATTTACCCCCCTCCCTTGCCTTTGCTGTTTCCGAATTGCTGGAAGAATTGGGGCATGAAGTTACAGGCCTGAAAATACCTTATCTGGAGGCTGCACACATTGTTCGGATTGAAAAAATAAAGCAACATAAGTCCAACTTTTCCTTTTTGGTGGGCGATGGACAAATTTTTGAGGAAGAAAACGTTTTGCGGAAACTTCAACCCGGACTGTACATAGGGAAGGGTGGCGATTATGCAGCGGCCATCCGCAACGGTATTCCGGTCATTGATATAGAAAACCTGTCTGTTGTTGGGTTTAATGGCGTAAGGAATCTGGCAAAAAAAATAAGGCAAACGCTCTCTAACCGGTCGTTTGTCGAATTATTAGCCGGAATGGAGGCGCAAACCTACGCAGACGGCTGGTTAAAGAAGAATCCGAATTGGTATATTAAGCAGGAAGTCAAATGATAATTCATAAAAACCGGAATGGTTGCGCACTACACGGCGCGTTAAAAGTATTAGATGCGGTTGATGGCTTTGTCCCGATTGTCCATTCGTCGGCAGGATGCAGTTTGCAATCAAAATTGGCCGAAAATCTTTCGGCTGCAAATGCCGGAACACATTTTCGCGGAGCGTTGGAAACGCCCGACACCGTTGTTTTTGAGAAGCAAGTTATATTTGGCGGCACGGCCCGCTTGCGTGAACAAATCAAAAATACGATGAAGGTAGAAAAAGGCGATTTGTATGTGGTTGTTACCGGTTGCGCCCCCGAAATTGTCGGCGACGATACGCCCGCTATGGTAAAAGAAGCGCAGGAACAGGGTTTTCCTGTTATAACGGTGAGTACGCCGGGGTTCAAAGGCTCTGTATATGACGGCTATGTAAAAACCTTGCAGCATATTACCGGATATATTGTACAACAGAAAACCGGCCACGCGCCGGATAAAAATCGGGTAAACATACTTGGAATTGTTCCCAGACAGGATTTGCGATGGGAAGGAAATTTGCACGAATTGAGTCATCTGATCGCATCCATCGGATTAAAGAGTAATAAACTGTTCGGCTTTGGCGAAAATATCGAAGCGTGGCGCAGCCTTTCGAACGCCGCTTTGAATCTGGTCGTTTCGCCGTGGGGATTGCCTCTTGCCCAATGGCTGGAACAAAAATACCATATTCCGTATCTCGACTGGGGTTATTTGCCGGTAGGCGCAGGCGATACATCGGCATTGCTGCAAACTTTAGGCGATTTCTTTTCCACACCGGAGGATAGACTGAAACCGGTCATTCAAGCCGGAACCAGCTATTTTAACTACCGGATTCGTCAAGTTGCCCAATCGTATATCCGATATGGTTTTCAAAAAAATATGGCTATCGTTGGCGAAACGGCTACCGTAGTGGGGGTCAGCCGGTTTTTAAGAGATAGCTTCGGACAAACCATCTCATCGGCGATTATTATTGATAATCCGGCAGAAGAGATGCGTCCGAACATTCTTCACAAGTTGGGGAATGAAAAAACGGAAGCATTATTTTCGTCCGACAGTAAGGAGATTAACGAAAAACTAAAAGGTGTAGCGCCCGAACTGATTCTGGGCAGTTCGCTCGAACGGGAAGCAGCTTCCGGATTGTCTGTCCCCTTGCTGGAAATATCAGCTCCGGTATACGATAAGCTGTATTTGCAACAAACGTATGTCGGCTATACGGGCGCCATACAGTTGATACAGGATTTTGCGGAAATTATTATAAAACATGATTTTTATAAACAGGTATGATACAAAATAATCTGAAAGGCGATTTTCTCCGTACAAGCCGGAAACACGCCGAAAATATTGTAATACAATGCGCTGTTCCGATTCTGCTGATCGGCGTTTGGGAATTGTGTAGCGACTTAGGCCTTGCTAAGTCCACCTTGTTGCCACCTCCTTCGCTCATTTTCAGTACATTTATTGATTTATTGTTATCGGGTGAATTATTTCATCATTTAGGAATCAGTATCTGGCGGGTATTACAAGGCTATGTCATCGGCGCATTTTCGGGTATTCTGATAGGCGTGTTATGTGGCCTGTTCAAAAGAATAGACACTTCGCTGTCGTTGGTTTTAGGCTTCCTGCGTCCCATTCCGGTCATCGCGTGGGTGCCTGTATTCATCCTTTGGATGGGGATAGATGAGGCCTCAAAAATAACGGTCATCGCTATCGGCAGTTTTTGGCCGGTATTGGTGAATGTCATAGACGGCATCCGGCATGTGGACAAAAAATATTTGGAAGTAGCCCGTATTCTGGAAAAGAATAACTGGCAGATATTGACCAAAGTTATTTTTCCGTCGGCGCTTCCCAATATTTTCACCGGCTTGCGGGTGGGCATAGGTATTGCGTGGATGTGCGTGGTTGGCGCCGAGTTGATTGCCGCTTCATCCGGTATCGGTTATTTAATCATGTATGCCCGCGAACTGCTTCAATCGGATGTGATGTATGTTGGCGTTTTTTCTATCGGGCTTACCGGGTTTCTGATAGACAAACTCCTACGACTTATCGAAAGGAAATTACTCAAATGGAATATTAACAAATAACGCATGAATACAAGAGCGCCATTACAGATCAGTCATCTGACCAAAGTATATAAAGCGGCAAACGGCGATGTAACAGCCCTGAAAGATATTAGCTTTACGGTTAATCCGTGCGAATTTGTCAGTATTGTCGGTACAAGCGGTTGCGGAAAAAGTACGTTGCTCCGGCTGATTGTCGGGTTAGAAAACGATTATCAGGGTCGTATTCAACTGGGCGACGACCTGATAAAAGGAACGGATGTAAACCGGGGAATGGTTTTTCAGGAGTCACGCCTGTTTCCCTGGCTGACGGTCGAACAAAACATCGCTTTTGGTTTGGTCGATAAATACAAGGAACAGGAAAAGAAAGAAATTGTAAAAAAACACATTGCATTAGTCGGGCTGGACGGTTTTGACAAATCCTATCCGTATCAACTTTCGGGAGGGATGCAGCAACGGGCAAGTATTGCACGGGCATTGGTCAATAATCCGAAAATCCTGACGTTGGACGAACCTTTCGGCGCTCTGGATGCGCTTACCCGGCTTCAGATGCAACAGGAAGTGCTTCGTATCTGGAATTTGGAGAAGACAACCATGCTATTGGTTACCCACGATGTGGACGAAGCTATTTATCTGGCCGACCGAGTCATTGTCATTTCCGAACGTCCCGGCGCTATACGGAGAATTATTCCGGTTACGCTGCCTCGTCCGCGCGACCGGAACAGTATTGATTTTGCCGAAATCAAACGAGAAATATACGCTGAATTATTCCACAAGGAAGCGGATTATTTGGATTTTATTATTTGAGTAACTTGATAAAGAAACATAGCGAATGACACAAACAACCGGAAGCTTGTTCTCGCATCTACGTTGCGTGGAATGTGGCAAAATACACGAAGAAAACCAACTGCAAACGGTATGCAGAAATGAAAATTGCAAGTCCATCCTGTCGGCTCAATATGACTTTGTCCGCAATACGCTAACAAAGGAAGAGTTGAAAAACCGTCCGGCAACACTTTGGCGGTACAAGGAATTTTTGCCTGTATCGGATGAAAAAAACATTGTCAGTCTGGGTGAAGGTTTTACGCCGATATTGCCACTCCATCACCTGAATGAGCATACACGAGGAATACGGGTGCTACTCAAAGACGAATCAAACGAACCGACCGGCTCGTTTAAGGCGCGGGGATTGAGCGTAGCCGTATCAAAAGCCAAAGAATTGGGCGTAAAAACGTTTGTTATACCGACTGCCGGCAATGCCGGAGGAGCTTTGGCGGCGTATGTTGCACGCGCAGGATTGAAGGCGCACGTTTTCATGCCCAAGCTCACGCCTTCCGCTTTTAAAACGGAGGCTCGTTTGTTTGGTGCAAATGTAACCGAAATAGACGGAAATATCAGTGATTGCGGAAAGTTGGCAAACGCTTTGGCGGCCGAAAACGGTTGGTTGGATGTTTCTACCTTAAAAGAACCTTTCCGGCTCGAAGGGAAAAAGACGATGGGATATGAGATTGCCGAACAGTTAAGCTGGACGCTGCCCGACGTTATTCTTTATCCTACCGGAGGCGGAACGGGTATCATTGGTATCTGGAAAGCTTTTGACGAGTTGGAAAAATTAGGATGGACAGGCAGCAAACGGCCGAGAATGGTTGCCGTGCAAAGCGAGAGTTGCAACGGTATTTATACGGCTTTTCATCAAAACGAAGAACGGTCGGCCTATAAAGATAACGGTTTTACGGTGGCAAACGGATTGCGGGTACCTAAGCCTTACGCTGATAAAGTCATCCTGCAAGTGTTACGGGACAGCAATGGCGATTCGGTAAGCGTCCGCGATGAAGATCTATTAATCGCCCTGCGCGAAATAGCTGCACATGAGGGCATATTAGTTGCCCCCGAAGGGGCTGCACTCTGGCACGCTTACAAAGTATTGAGCCGGACAGGGCGAATTGAAGACGGGGAAACCGCGTTGTTGTTGAATACCGGCAGCGGATACAAATACTTAGACAATATCACAGGATGACGAGAGAAGGAGCCGTTCTTTTGCCGGCACGTCTGCCTCTATTCGTCCTTTGTAACGTAGTGAAGCAATCCAGGTGCATACAGGTGCTGGATTGCCGCGTCGCTACGCTCCTCGCAAAGAACTGTGTTCATATGCAAATTTTTGCTCATAAAAATTGTCAAAATCCTGTTGTGCATTTAGAAAATATTAATTTTAACATTCTTTAGATTTCGATTAAAGACAAGCAAATTCAAATATCGAATCATTGTCAGCGCCGTGATTTTCGCGATAATTCTTGTTCTTAACACGTCAAAAGTTTTCATAAATTTTAACAGGGGTCGAATTCATTCAGACGGTAGAAAGTGATCACAGGCCTATTGAAAATCGTCAGTGCAGCATATTACCGGCAAAGGATTTCCTGTTGGAAGAAAACCTGTTTGCCTGGAAAAATGTATCTACATTCATCAAGATAGATGCGAGTAGGGAAATCAAAGGCATTTTACATCAGGAAGCACGTTACTATATCAGTGATGAAACACTATCCAAGCCTTCGTATTACCTTTCTCTCTCAAGAGGACATTGAGGTATAGAAAATCAATTGCACCGGCATTTGGACGTAACTTTCGGGAAGAATGACTGTAGAGCAAGAACAGGTAATGCGCCATTGAATTTATCCACGTTTCGTTAATTTGCCCTGCAACTCTTGACGAACCAAACGGATAAACTCTGTTTGAAAAAAAGACAATATAAAGTGGCATTAGATGTGGGATATCTCAAAAAAATTATCAACTTTTGATGCGATTGCCCTGGAGGAAGAACAAATATATTTGGATATCACACAAATATTTCCTATTTTTGCAGGAATCCCGATATTTCATATCCGGCATTACAGGTTTAGGGGGTATATTCTGTTTAGGCGTTATCATCATGATATGACGTGTAAAATTATTTATGTTATGAACAAACTTTATATATATTGGACATTAAAAGACTTGAAGAATCGATTTGCCGCAGACTTTTCACAAATTTATCAGGCCGCAATGGAAACCGTTTCCGTGGAAGACTTTAAACAACGACTCACAGCGCTGTTCCCATACGATACGATTCGGGAATTGATCCGTTATGACGGAAAAACAATCACCGATTTTTCGACAGGAAAAGAGGTATCTGTTAAAACATTCGGACTATTATATGCTTTCCTGCGCGGAGAAACCTGCGCCGGTAAAAGTTCCGGTCAAGCAAGCCGGACAGTAACGGATCAGCGTACAACAACGGCGACAACAGGAGCGGATGTAAAAATAGAAACAGACCGCCGGACGGATTCCGGGACAAACAAAGTCAGCGCAGACCTGCTTACCGATCTGTATTTTGTTTTTCGGAATACCCAAGACAACAGGCAAGACAAACCCATTACCGAAACAAAAGTCATACAATGGGCCAGACAATGGCCTTCCGGGCTTAATCCCCATATACAACAGGTCCGGGAAGCCAACAAGCAACGTATCACCGGCAAACTTATACAGCGTCTCGGAAGGCGGCTTTCGGTGAATACGCCCTATTATCTTCCCCAGTTCTGGAGTTTCGAAGAAAAACAAAGATTGGTGAACGAATGGTGGAATCATCATCGTTTTCATCTGTATATGGCTATTAAAAATCCCGAAGAACTTAATTTTTATCTGGACAAGACGCTCTCCGAAGAAACAATGCAGGTTTTGCGTAGTGCCAGAAAAAAGAATATTCCATTCTTTGTCACTCCATATTACGCATCCTTATTAGACGTTACGGAGAGCGGTTATGATGATAAAGCCATACGCTCTTACATCCTTTATTCAAAAGAACTGGTCGAAACATTCGGAGAGATAAAGGCATGGGAAAAAGAAGATGAAGTGGAAGCAGGAAAGGCCAACGCAGCCGGGTGGATCCTGCCCGAAGGACAGAATATCCACCGCCGGTATCCCGAAGTCGCCATCCTGATCCCCGACTCAGCCGGACGCTCATGCGGCGGACTATGTGCATCTTGCCAGCGAATGTACGATTTCC
>JAIRMH010000206.1 GCA_031258835.1 Tannerella sp. | reverse complement strand
TCATTTTTGCATTTTAATAAAAACGCAGCAAAGATAGTCCGGTAGGCAACACCCGACAATCCTTATTTGTGGGGATTTTTAATAATTTTATCCCTATATGTTATGACAGAAACAGAAACAGAAACCGCCACCGCTTCGTTTGATTATTTCATAAAAGACACCATCAACTTTGCTCTGTGACAATATCCCTGCATGTGGATGGATGATCCCTGAGCAGGGGATACAACCTTGAGAAAAGATCATCATTTGCTGAGCATTCCCCTGATTCCGTAAACATCAACATTGATCTTGCTATGATGAATCACTTATAACAGAGAAAGAGGCAGGAGGCTATGGTGCAAACTTTATACATACGAGCCATGACAACCCTGCGGTCATTCGTCAATAAGATATAGCAAGGATCCGGCCTCACCTTTTGTCTGTTCAGGAAAACAAGGTTTCCATTCTTTTTGTCGAACGTAAATAGATTCTATATGAGCGAAACCTTCCGTTTCGCTTAACTTGTGTGCTTGTTTGTTTTGACATACCTTTTTGACGGCAAAACTAATACTACCGTATCAACTACACAAGATGTACTTGGCCGGATGCTTACCTTGATTTTCAATTATTTAAAAAGTACGGAACTTGAATTATAAATACACCATTAAATCCCCACGCCTAAAAGTAGCGGATAATCTTCTTTTGTCAATGGTTTTGTAATCATTTGGGGCAGGGTACAAACTATTAAGCGCCGTAACTAGTTTTTCATTGGCTCGTTCAAAAAGATTATCCTTATTTGCCTCGAAAAATATTTTCACACGCTCAAATTCCTGGTGTGTTAATCCCTCTAATGAAAGACCCATATCAGTTATCAACAAATTGCCAATAACCATTGACATAAAATAATTACTGTATGGGATATGTGGATAATCATTTCTCCATTTGTCTTTTTTTCTTTGTACATCACAAAATCTATAAATCATAACAGCGATAATTAATTGAGCGCCATTGATATTGTCAAAAACATCGTGATAAAATGCACCAAAAAGTTCGTTTTTCTTAAATTTTGCCTGATAAGGCTTTCTTTTCCAAACAGAAAAAACAGATTCTGCCGCAACAGATGAAAGGATCGTGGCATCTCGTGACGAAGTTGTATTGTCTTTTTTTCTTTTGTAAGTATATCCTAAAGCCTTAACTGCGACTTCTAACCGTTTCTGCAAATCGTCATTTGCTCGCAAATCCCTTAAATCAACCGGATTTTGACTGTTTGTTGCAATAGTAACATCGGTAATCAAAGAATCCATTCCTTCGCCCGACAGCTCATATAATCTCACTAATATATAGGCATTTGAATAATCTATTGCAGGATTATTTTTTACAGTATCTAAAATTGTTTTACACGACTGCCCACCATTAATTATTTGCAAATCATTAACTCTGACGATCCAGTTATCAGATTGCAATCCATTATAAGAAAACTTACTGCATATCATAGTAATACCATTATTGTAAAAATAAAAGTTTTCCCGTTTTTCGCTTAACAGTGTATCTTTAATAGCCTTATTTACTCTATTGACGCTACCGATAAACAGACAAAAGCCTTTGATAATTTTTTCCTTTCATCATTTTCGCCTATAAACCTGTCAAGATTATCTGCAACGATTTTCCTGATTCGCTGGTCAACAATATGTTTGTTTATATCCATTTTATTATTATTTCAAATGATTCTCGCCGGCGAAGTGACTATCTTTCTCCGTATTACCCAAATATATAGAGATATCATACACGCATCTCCGCCGACTTCTTTTTTATAAATTTTCTCAACTTAACTTTGAAAGGGCGTCTTTTATACGTTTAACGGCCTCGATGATATTTTCGTCGGACGTAGCATATGACAGGCGGATACATTCGGGAGCGCCGAAAGCCGCTCCTCCCACCGTTGCGACGTGGCCTTCTTCAAGTAGATACATCGCAAGATCCGCCGCATTATTTATCTTGCGTCCGCCGATGCTTTTTCCGTAATAACGGCTTATTTCGGGGAAAATATAAAATGCGCCCTGGGGAACATTCAGTTTGACTTCCGGTATCTCTTTGCATAAGCCAACGATCAGGTCGCGACGACGAAGGAATGCCCGACGCATATCCTCCACGCATGACTGGTCGCCGGAAAATGCTGCAACGGAGGCTTTCTGTGCGATAGAATTCGGCCCGGATGTATATTGTCCCTGCAGTTTATTGCAAGCTTTGGCAATCCACAACGGAGCCGCGATAAATCCGATACGCCATCCGGTCATTGCATAAGCTTTGGAAACACCGTTAATCACGACAACACGATCCCTGATCGCATCGAATTGTGCGATGCTCTCATGTTTGCCGATATAATTGATATGTTCATAAATTTCATCCGCCAGGACAATGACATCCGGATACTTCGCCAATACGTCGGCTAAGCCTTTCAATTCGTCCCGGCTATACACGCTTCCCGTAGGATTTGACGGAGAGCACAGGATGAGCGCTTTTGTCTTAGGCGTTATTGCCGCCTCAAGCTGCGCCGGCGTTATTTTAAAATCCTGATCAATACCTGCTGTTATGATCACATTTACGCCTTCGGCCAGTTTAACCATTTCGACGTAACTAACCCAATAAGGCGCAGGAACGATCACTTCGTCGCCCGGCCCTACGACACTAAGCAAAACGTTACATACCGATTGTTTGGCACCGTTTGAAACGATAATCCGGTCAGCCGTATAATCCAGGTTATTTTCGCGTTTCAGTTTTTCCACGATCGCTTTACGCAAGTCCGGATAACCCGGCACCGGCGAATAAAACGAAAAATTATCGTCAATAGCTTTTTTTGCCGCCGCTTTAATATGCTCCGGCGTATTAAAATCAGGTTCGCCCACGCTGAGGTTTATAACGTCGACTCCCTGCGCTTTCAGTTCATTACTTTTTTGTGACATTGCCAGCGTCTCCGACGGCGACAGGCTGGCCAAACGTGCAGATAATTGTTCCATGTTTTTAAATTGTTGATTGTTGATTATTGATTATTATATTATGAAGTTCATGTCCCATTCGTTCTTTTTTGGTACGCATATAAAACTCGTTATATTTATTCGGTTCGACTTCGATCGGTATATTCTCTACTACCTCAAGCCCATAGGCTTCAAGTCCGACACGTTTAACAGGATTATTCGTCATCAGGCGCATTTTATGAACCCCTATTTGTCGAAGGATCTGCGCCCCTACCCCATAATCGCGTTCGTCGGCCTGATGGCAGAGACGAAGATTGGCGTCGACGGTATCTAACCCTTCTTCCTGCAACTTGTAAGCCCTCATCTTATCCATAAGACCTATGCCTCGGCCTTCCTGTTGGAGGTACAACACGACGCCTGTGCCTTCATTTTCAATGATCCGCATCGCTTTATGCAACTGGTCGCCGCAGTCGCAACGGAACGAGCCGAAAATATCGCCTGTCATGCATGACGAATGTACCCGCACCGGAACAGGTTCATCTTTTCCGATTTCACCTTTTATCAACGCCACATGTTCAAGTCCGTTACTTTTCTGCCGAAAAGGTATCAGACGAAAATTACCGTATTTCGTCGGCATATTCACTTCAACACCCTTTTCAACGAGTGATTCCGTACGCAGACGATAGGCAATAAGGTCGCGAATAGAGATGATTTTTATATCGAACTTTTTAGAAACTTCCATAAGCTCAGGCATACGCGCCATCGTACCGTCTTCGTTCAGTATTTCAATCAATGCGCCGGCCGGACAGAGTCCGGCAAGCCGCGCCATATCTATCGTTGCTTCGGTATGGCCTGCGCGACGGATGACTCCGCGCGAGCGCGCCCGCAAAGGATTGATATGCCCGGGACGTCCCAGATCGGACGGCTTGGTTGCCGGATCGGCAAGCGCCAGTATGGTCTGCGCACGGTCGTAGATAGAAACGCCCGTCGTGCATCCGCCGCCCAGCTTATCTACGGTGACGGTAAACGGCGTTTCAAGCATCGACGTGTTATGAACGACCTGCATGTTGAGGTCTAATTCTTCGCAACGCGCTTCCGTCACAGGCGCGCAAAGCACGCCGCGCCCGTTTGTAAGCATAAAATTAACCTTCTCCGGCGTAATTTTCTCTGCCGCGATGATAAAATCACCTTCGTTCTCCCGATCTTCATCATCGACGACAATAAGAAACTTCCCTTCGCGAAAATCTGCAATAGCTTCCTCTATTGCGTTCAATTTAAACTTTTCCATTCGCACTTATTTTTTTTATGTTTTTGCTGTTAATTATTTCAACCATTTCATCACAAACGCGCATTGTTGTTTTCATATCCTGACGCAATAATTTTCTGCGATAAACGGCTATCAGGTATATCATCCCTCCCACAGGAATACATGTTGCCAACGCCAATCCCGCGTTGGGACTTATCCGGAAATTCGTCAGATGATAACTCTTGATAATCGGGAAATCCATGGTTTTGTTAAGCACAAGATTCTGATCCGAATTTTCGAGTACATTTACAATTGCCTCTATTTCAAGCGCTATACGTTCCGCCTCCTGATCTGTTCCGCCCTGTTTCCAGAAATTTACATAATGCATCCATCGCTTACTGCCTGCAAGATATTGCTTACAAGAACTGTTAAGCCTTTGCAAACTGACGATAAGTGCCTCATAATCGGGATGTTCCATTATAATATCCTTCTTCTTTATATTGCGGGATTCGCGTCGACCGATAAAACGTTTTATCGCATCCAGATAAGTTTCGGCATTCAAAATAACGGAATCGTTCACCGCCTTATAAGTCAGGAAAACGCCTAACGGGAGGAGAACAGACGAACTCAGCCACATCCCTTGCCACGGCATCCATATACCGTCGCGAGCCATCTTATACCCTATATTTTCAATAATATAATATACGACAAACAGAAATACCGAGATAACGGCAGGTGCTCCTAACCCGCCTTTACGTATGATAGCGCCTAAGGGAGCGCCGATAAAGAAGAATATCAGGCAGGCAAACGACAGCGTGAATTTCTTGTGCATTTCCGTGTGATGCGATCGGATTTCCCTCTCCTCAAAACTCAACATACTCGATTTGTAACCGTAATTCATCAGCAAATTATCGATATTCCGTTTCGAATAGGACAGCAACGACGCCCTGACATTCGGATCTTGCACCTGATATAAACTGTCAAAATCCATTACCGGTTTATCAACAGCCAACGAATCGCTTTTCGTTTTGGCGTCCGGTTCGAAACGGGCTAATGTTTTACGATATGATTGTGCAAACAAGGCAATCGATTCGGATCTTTTAGCGCTGTCTACGCGGACCGTCATCGAGTCGATAGATTGTCGGAGACTTGCGATATTTTTACCCACATAACGGTTCTGGAATATCGCCTCGTTCGTCATATTAAAATTACCGTCAAATTCAGTCAGCATCTCCATCGTATCGAAAGATTCACGCTGGTATGATACAGCCTCCTTAACGTTCTGCGCCTTGCGCTTATTTTCTTTCTGATTCACGAACGATTCGCCGCTATACAAAGTCAGTACCAGATATTTTTTATCAATAGATGTTTTGAGGCGTCCCGAATCGGCGACAATAATACGTACATTATTAAAACCTTCGGAATAATCGTAAATCATAACGTCTTTCAAAAGTTTCGCTTTTTTATCTTTCTTCCTGACATAGATATTTTTCCCTTCTATTTCCGTATAAAATATACTTTCCGGAATCTCCAGTTCCGGCGATTTTTGTTTCACGGAATTAAGGAAAGTATACATTTTAACCTGCGAAACAGGTATTACATTATTTTGAAAAAAGAAAGCTGATATGGACACGAATATAAGAAAAAATATCAGCGGCTTCATGATTCGCATTAAGGAAATACCGGAAGCTTTCATCGCCAGCAGCTCTAATTGTTCGCCCAGATTCCCGAACGTCATAAGAGAGGCGAATAATATGGCAAGCGGAAGCGCTTGCGGCACAAGAGAAAGTGCGGTATAGAAAAATAATTCTGCAAGAATATACATTCCTATCCCTTTACCAACCATTTCATCAATATATTTCCACAGGAACTGCATCAGGAAAATGAACAGACAAATCCCGAACGTCATGATAAATAACGGCAGAAACGTTTTCAACAAAAACAAATCTAATCGCTTTACAATGCGCATACCATTTTATACTCCTAACGTCCTTTTCAGTTCATCAACCTGCGTATCCCACAAGCTTATGGCATCCATCTTCTCCGACGGTTCCGCAAAATCCGTAATCTCAAGTGCAACACCGCCCGTCAACTCAATCGTATGAATACGAAATTCAAAATAAACATTATCATCGTCGCTTGCCCATCTGTAACGCACGCACACGTCAGGTTTGATATATATAACCTTTGCTTCTTCCCATGTCTTATTCCACGAAAAGATGTACGTGTCTCCTTTAACGTCAACAGCATCAGCAAACCAGGATGATAATCCCGGCGGCGTCGTCAGATGATTCCATAAACTCCGTTTGGAAATCTTGTCGAACACATATTCAATATGAAACTTCTCTTTTTTCATAAATTTCGCGCAAGGTAGATAAAATATATGACATATCAAAAAGAAAATTTCATTTTCATTCTCAAGCCGCTATCCGGTGTCCTCTCATGGTCACGATACGACAACCTCCAGATGTAGTCCAGACGTACTAATTTAAAAATATTTTCAACTCCAACTCCAAGTTCCATATAAGGTATATTGTTCATCATATAAGTATTTTCAGGGAATTTATATAAACCTTCTCCATTTATTTCCGGATTATTCTTATCACTCAAATCGCCAAACCAACCGCGAAACGACAGCACTTCACGAAGTTGCAACTCTTTTATCAGAGGTAAACGGTTGAAAAGCCACCCGTTCATAAAATAAGTCATCTCCCATGACACAAAGCGGTCGTTTATAAATTCCATCGGATCCATCAATGAGAATGTCTCTGCCTCGATACTGTACGACAAATTCGCATTCGGGATATGAAGCAACGGGTAAGGTACACGGTCCCATACCTTCCCGGCCTGCCCGTACAGGTCTACATATCCAAATGGAGACATCCAGAAACGTTTCCGCAATCCTATTTCCGTCCGGTTATAATCATGGCCGGTTCCAAGAACTCCTTTCTGCGCCACGATATGACTCAAGGTGATGATCGGTGCATCGAGTGTGATGGGATAACGATAGTTACGCGACTGATAAAATTTTTCATTCGGCGCCCAGCGCAGATAAAACTCTAGCTGCGCCGACGTATAATAGTCGGTCGGAGCAATTGTCCCATCCTCCCGTATCAAACCGAAAGGAACGTCGGGCGTAGCCCATTCGGTAAGATGACGAAGCGAGATGCTGTAACCCAGTCCGCTATAATTTTCTTTATAATAACTGAACTCCGCTTTCCGCATATAAGTGATAAGGTCGTTTTCACGGCGTTTCAGCATCATAAACATATTATCCGCATTAGTGTAAAGGTAATGCTGACCGATTTGGTTTATATCATATTTATACTCCGCACGGATGTAATGGAACGGATATTCCTTACGGAACGTTCTCTTTTTATTAAATGAATATTCCAGTATGACATCCGTCTTAAACTTCCTGTCGTGCGTCCCATATGCAAGGTATCCATCCGCAAAAAATCGACGGCTGAGATTGACTGTCGTCGCGCCTCCCAGTCGGAACCTCGCTCCTTCCAGCGCATTTCCGCTTATGAACGTGTTCGCCGGCCCAAATTCAAACAGACTGTTCGTCTCGGAAGTCTGTATATAACCGTTCACCAGAATATTGACAGTTTTTTCCGACCAGTAAAAAAGCGGCACTTCGCGCAATTGCGCCATCATCTTTTCTACCGAAGTCTTCTGTATTTCTTTCGCTCCTTCGCGCGCCTCATCCCAGAACTCATCCGTCTGACGGCGCGCCCCTTCCGATTCCATAACCGGCGCTTTCTCCTCGAACACCGTCATATCCTGCGGCTTCGTAAACGAATGGTTACGATGCAATGCAATGCGACGTGCATACGACCCTTTCATTTTCCGGTTAAGTTTGAATATTAACGCAATATCATTCTTCGTCAATATCCTTGTATCGTCATCCGCACGAATATAGCTTTGCTCAATAGACATCTCGCCGATAAAATTAAGATTGATATCGCGCGGAATATTCAAATTCACCTTTTTCACAAAATAAGTAGAATCAAGCGTCACATATAAATGGCCGACAAACCCGAACGATTCGGAGTTGAAAGGGGCAAATCCGAGATCCATGCATAGCTCATTGTCAATAATGACGGTATCTAATAAGTAATATTTGTAGTAATTAGTTCCTATGGACGAAAGCGGGCTGACAAACCGATTAAGAAAAAGAGGTATATTATCCTGAAATATGTCAAGATCTTGAAAAGCTTCATCAATAAATTGTTTCACGCCTTCTTCCGATATAACTTCAATGATGCCGGCGCGTTTTGTCCCTCCTATTATTTTCCGCTCCGCATGTGGCGATTTGCGATAATAATAATCTTCTATCTGCTCTTCGTTGTATAACGGAAGAATCGTCCGTCCGCGCACGGATGTCGAATCTACATAGTCGAATATAAAATCAACATGCTTATATATCCGGTTCCGACGGGCTTTATCGACATCAAAATCATCGAACGCAAACGTCCGTTGCTCATACGTGTTATAGCTGAAATAATCATGATCATACGGATTATTCAAATTTCGACGCGCAATGACGTTCCGCACAAAAATTACCGCCGGATTATCTTTTTTGGAATACCGTTCTTTCCCGGGATGTACGGTGATCTCATTCAATTCGTAAACGATCGGTTTCAACATTATATCAACTCTGTTATATCCACTTTTCAACGTTGTAAAGTTTGCTTCATACCCGACATTCGAAACGGAAAGCGTCAGACTGTCGGATGTCGTCTTTAACGAAAAATATCCGTTTTCGTCAGTAACCGCACCTTTGTTTGTTCCGCGCAAAGTCACGGTTACATAAGGTAATGCTTCGTTTGTTTCGAGATCTCTAATAAACCCTTCTACCTGTATTGTTTGTTGAGCATAAGTTCCTCCCGCCACAAAAAATACAAGAAGAAACCATATGCCGTAAATTATCTTTTGCCTCATTCCTTAAAATCGTTCATATTTACAATAAACAGGGGCAAAGGTCGGTTTTATTTTTCATTTGACAAAAAACAATGTATATTTGCGCGATTAAATTAATAGAATAAGAATAAAAAAAACATTTTTAATAGCAATTTGATATGAAACCAACGTTATTTGTACTTGCTGCAGGAATGGGCAGCCGCTATGGAGGTTTGAAACAATTAGACGGACTGGGCCCAAACGGCGAAACAATTATGGATTATTCCATTTTCGACGCGATCCGCGGAGGATTCGGCAAAGTAGTATTCGTCATACGAAAAGATTTCGAAGACGATTTCCGGGAGAAGATTCTCAGTAAATATGAAAATCATATACCCGTCGATATCGTTTTCCAGTCGTTGGATAAATTGCCGGAAGGTTTCTTTTGCCCCGAAGGGCGCACTAAACCATGGGGTACAAACCATGCCGTGCTGATGGGTAAGGATGTCATAAAAGAGCCTTTTGCCGTTATCAATGCGGACGATTTTTACGGACGCGACAGCTTTGAGGTATTAGGAAAAGAGCTTTCTGTCGCCGGCGAGAAGAAAAACGATTACTGCATGGTCGGTTTCCGCGTCGGTAATACGTTGAGCGAAAGCGGCTCGGTGGCGCGCGGCGTATGCGGTACGGATGCCGACGGATACCTCGCAACCGTCGTCGAACGTACTGCCATCGAACGTATCGACGGTGATATACAGTTCGTTGACGAGAACGGCGAAAAAGTAATTCTTGACGAGAACACGCCCGTGTCTATGAACATGTGGGGGTTCACACCGGACTATTTCGAATACTCGGAAGAATATTTCAAAGAGTTTTTACGCAAAAATATGGACAATCTCAAAAGCGAATATTTTATTCCGCTGATGGTTAACGAACTTGTAACGAAAAATATCGCACGTGTAAAAGTGCTCGACACCGCCTCAAAATGGTTTGGCGTAACCTATATCGCCGACCGTCAAAACGTCGTAGATAAAATCCAGGCCCTAATCGACGCCGGAGAATATCCGGACAGACTGTTCCGGCTGTTATAAAAATGCAGGTTGACAATGCTTGCAAATTTTATCTCAATAAAACATTTCTCGTTCAAATCATACTTCTGTGAAGACAACGACAGTATTTCCACAACCATATCGGGCGCCCCCAGGCAACCGCGCTCGTCTAATTTGGATTCATCACAAACGATGCAGAGATCCGGTTGCACGACCGTATATATTTTGTCGTCGGCAACCTCATCCGGCTTTTGGGGTAAACGAACATCAAAAGGTGCGGTAAAAACCTGACATTTTCCATTATTTTTTTCAATATAATTACCCAAAAACAGCAATAACTTTCGTGAGATTTTCGCCTGCGTCAACGTCGGGGCCGGCGACATTAAACGAATGAAACCATCCAATAATTCCCGCGTCTGATTATCTATCCATGTCAGATAATCGGCATACGTATAACGTTTATTTGTATCAAGCGTAATATCCATTGTTCCTATATTTTTAATTATTTAGCGCAAAAATAATAGAAGATTATTATAAATGCAACAAAAATCACGATAAATCATTTTATTGCGCTTCGATCCATACAGCCTGTCCGCCGGAAGGGGACAGGACGGTTTCAAGTACGGATTTTTTATTAACCGTCAAGGTTTTGACGCTTACTTTGGTACGGATTTTCGATTTTGGGTCGTCATAGTAGATATGTGCGGTATACATTTTCCCTGCAGGAAGGAAATCCAGCGGGATGTCTAATTTACGTCCGTCATTGTTGGTCATCGTACCTACGAACCAGTCGGCACCGCTACGACGAGCGATAGAAATGTATTGACCCGGTTCGCCGCAAATCACTTTCGTATCATCCCAAACCGTCGGCGCTCGATCGAAAAATTCCAACTCCGGTTCATCTTGACTTTCGTAAGGCTTGTCGTACCAGTACATGTATTGCAGGGGACTGTAATAGACTACAGCCATAGCCAGTTGATGCGCTGCCGTCGTTTTCAGCAGCCGGGCGTTGACGAGGCCGTGGTCGGTGTCGGGTTGAGTGTCCTCATCCCATTTTCGACGATAGTAGCAGATGGTATAATCGGCGGCGCCTTGCGTGAAACGCGTGAAAGGAAGCGTTACATTGTGAGTGGCGTCGGGAAATTCTTCATTGCCGTAGATGCCCTCCTGCGTCATCAGATTGGGATAGGTACGGCTGAATCCCGTAGGACGGTATTCGTCGTGAATATCCACCATCAATCCGTATTCGGCGCATTTTTTCACCGCCTCATGCATCCATGTAGTCCAGAACTGTGAACCTACCATCACAAATCCGAATTTAACACCGGCCACGCCCCAACTTCTGTATAACGGCAATATTTCATCCAACTGTTGATACAGCGCGCGCTGGTTTACATACAGGAAGACGCCGACATTCCGCCTCCGCGCATATTCTATGACTTCTTTCAGGTTGAGGGCGTCGGGGTCTTTGCCGCGCGCGGGATCAATAGAAACTGTGGTGGCATCGGAATCCTTGCTTCCTTCCGGGCCGTACCATCCGGTGTCGAAATGGATATATTGCAGGTTGCGTTTGACGGCAAAATCGACCAGTGCCTTACCGCCTCCAGTTGTCAACGTCACCTCGCGCATGACTTTTCCGGGGCGTATCCATCCGGTGTTTTCAATTTCGCACGGCGGATTGAGATTGAGCAGCAAGTCATTGTTTTCGATCAATTGACCGGCTTTTCCGGCGGCCATAATCACCCTCCAGGGCGTCCTGTACGGGGCAATGTGGTCTACATCTCCATACATGACGCCTGTGATGGTATTAGGTTTCCCGGCGTCTAAAACGAATTTGGTACGCACATAATGGACGACTTCGGCCTCGGTCAGTAGCACATACTGGCCTTGGGGCGTTTTGAGCAGTAGCGGACGTTCGCTTTCTCCCGGCCAGTCGCGCAACGGCAATAGCTCATAGACGGATTGCGCCCGTTTCGTATGATAAGATTTTGTCCCTTCCGGCAAGGTGTATTGCGTATATTCGCGGGTGATGTGCAGGTATTCGTTGCCCGGAAAGAAATAGCGGAAAGCAACGCCTTCGTTGTAAGCCCGGACAATCAGGCAGAGATGGCGGCGGGGATTATCCGGATTTGTCAGCGTGATTTCATACTGATTGTAGCAATCGCGGACGATCTCCCGTTCGCCGTAGACGGGTTTCCACAGCGTGTCCACAAATGTGAAAACCGATTTGTCTACGCGCAGGTTGTCTCGCCATTCCCCGTTGCCATTGATGCCGAGTTGAGACTCCAAAATAATGGGTTTGCCTTCGTAATCAATGGAAAACCAAGCCTTCCCGTCGCGGTCGTATACCTTCATCAGATACTTGCCGTCGGGCGAACCGATGGTCGCTTCGTTGGCATACACGACCATACCGTACATTAATAATACTAAACCGTAAAATAACTTACTCATGATGTTTGATACATTTTTACCATCCGGGATTATTCCCCAGTTCCTGTCCGTTAGAGAGAGAGTTGAGCCATTGAAGGGGTATGGGGCGCAGTTGGAATTTTGTTGTCTTTTCTGTCAATTGAGTAGGAATACCACCAGTAATATTCGTCACATCCCAATTGTATTTCAGTACCCGTTCGTTCAATTTCCCTGTTCTTTGCAGGTCGTTCCAGCGGGGCGCTTCTCCAAATAATTCGATAGCCCGTTCGTTGAGAATATCGTCGATGCTTACGGTCGACCCTTCCGGTTTTATCAAGCTGCCCGGTATTTTCTCCGCTCGTTGCCGTACTTTATTCAAATAGAAAAGAGCGTTGGCATTGTCATTTTTCATCACAGAAGCTTCGGCTGCAATCAGATAAGTCTCGGCCAGACGATATAGATAAATATCTCTTGTGCCGGTAGAATTATTATTTTCCAGATAAGTCGTATTTTTATCCTTGAATTTCCAGACCGGTAACCAGCAGCGTGTCTGTGCACTGGTTGATTGATATCCGTTTCGAAAATATTCGTCGGTCGACATGTCGGACGGATCGCCTGTCGGAAAATTATAAACCACGTATGGCGCTGTTTGTTTGTCTTCATCTGTCCAATATTTATGATGGGGGTCGGTCGGTACAGGGAAATAAATCACCGTATCGCCCAATGCAAACCGGCCGGAAATGGGCATTGTACATTGAAACCAGTTTTTACCGGTATTCCGCCCGTCGGTCGAAGTTACCGGATCGCCATTAACGGGACTCATAAAAGTGACTTCCGGACGGCGATCTTTATGCCAGTCTGCCAACAGATACATGTATTTGGTCGGAAGTAAAGTGGCGTCATCATTGCTGTAATAAGAATCTTTAGACAAGCCAATCCATCCTTCCCGGTAGGAGAACAAATATAACTTTGGGTAGAAGTTCACGTTATGATTGGCTGCCGATGAAAAACCGATACTGAAAATAATTTCAGAATTCGTCTCATTCGATTGGGCATGAACCGATTGATAATCGTCGAGCAAAGTATGGCCGGAGTTTTCGATTACGTTTTTTGCGTCATTGACTGCGTTCGTAAAATCATTTGCATCGGCATAACTTTGATATCCTCTCGTCAGATAAACGAGTGCGCGTAAATGTTGCGCCATAGCGCCGGAGACTCTGCCGTAATTCGTTCCTGTCTGACGGATGGGCAATACGCTGATTGCATCGTTCAAATCCTTTAATATCCGGTCATAAAACTCTTCTCCCGAATTTAACTGTGCGGATTTTTCCGGCGCCACAGGTTCGTTGACTAATAATGGCGCTTGTCCCCAGTTTCTGACGATTTCAAAAAGATACAAGGCTCGAAGCGTTTTCGCTTCTGCGATTCGTTGTTCCAGCGTCGCAGGTTCAATACCGTCGGGGTCATTTTCTTTCAGTATCACTTTCCCTGCTCTATCTATGGCGGCATTCGCATTTTTCAATGCAGAATACAAAGCACTCCAGTAAGCAAAAATGTTGCCTTGATTGGAATCGAACGTTGTCGTGTATTGATTAATCGGAGTCACGTTTCCCGAATAGGTCTGCGTCCCGATATCTGTTCCCAATTGCGTAACAATAATATAATCTTTGCTGTTATAAATGGAACGCAGATTTGTATAGCAACCGTTAATCAAACTCTCATATCCTGATTTTGTTTGAAAATAAACATCGGCGGTCTGGCTTGACCAATTCACTTCTTCCAGGAAATCAGAGCATGCGCAAACGCTCAACAGGAGTATTCCGGACAATATTTTTGACAAATAATAAACTTTACTTTTCATATATTTAGAATTATAATGTTAGAATGAAATATTTAATCCCACTAAATAGTTAGCCGTCATCATGTCGGATATTCCGGTGTCCGTACTCGGAAACTCCGGGTCGATGCCAACAAAAGACGTGAAGGTAAAAGGATTTTGAGCGGTTACATATAGCCGCAGATTACCTGCTTTAAGTTTGTCCAGATACTTCTGTTTGAATGTATAGCCCAGCGTGATGTATGACACTTTCAAGAAATCCGTACCGAACATGAGATGAGAAACATTTTTAGCCGCGTCGCCACTGCCTCTATATGGTCCCATATTCGAGGCTTGCGCCATTGTGTTCGAAGGATTTTCGGGCGTCCAGTAATCTCCGTTTAACACATTGAGATCGTAATTGGTGGGCAAACCGAAATTATTGAAGAAATGGCTTCTTTCTCTTGCGCCGGTACGAAAGTGCACATGAAATGAAAAATCCACCTCCTTATACCGGATGGTATGGGCCATTCCTCCAACCCAGTCCGGCGTTCTTTTACCGTCGAGTACCCGATCTTTATCGTTATGGATGGTTCCGTCTTCGTCGAAATCCCTGACTCTGAATTGTCCCGGCTTCTGTCCGTATTTTGCGGCTTCCGCTTCTTCTCCCAACTGCCATACGCCGATGGTCATGAGATTCCAGTTTACACGAATCGGTTGACCTATAATCCATAAATTGGAATAATCGCCTTCCATTCCTTTCAATTGTTCCGAATATACTCCTAAATCTTCTTTAAAGGCAAGGTCTACAATTTCATTTTTATTGTATGACAGGGAAATCTGCGTTGTCCATCCGAAATCTTTGCTTTGTATATTGACTGTATTCAAACCCAATTCAACCCCTCGATTCCTTACCGATCCGACATTGTCAGTTATGCTCGAATATCCCAGGTGCACCGGTACGCTCTGACTCATAATCAAGCCTTCCGTCAAACGGCTATAATATTCTACATTACCGGATATTCTATTTTTGAAGAATCCGAAATCAATACCGATATTGTATTCCGAAGTTTTTTCCCAACCTAATTTACTGTTTCGCAAATTGTTCGGCACGTTGCCGATCACGTCGGAAGCGAACGAGTAATACTGCGAACCGGAAATAGTTCCTCCCGAAGAATAAGCGGCTACATTGTCGTTACCTGTCTGTCCGTAACTTAACCGCAGTTTCAGAAGAGATAACCGGTCGGTATCTGCAAGAAAAGATTCTTCACTGATTCTCCAGCCTAACGCGGCAGAAGGAAAGAATGCCCACTTATGGCCTTCTGCCAATTTGGATGAGCCGTCGTAACGTCCGCTGGCGGTTATCATGTATCTATCCATAAACGAATAGTTAACGCGAAGCAGACCGGCCATTAGATTTGTTTGCGTATACGCCGTACTGAAAGCGGTCATCTCGCCACCCTGCAGATTGTACCACCGGGAATTGAATTTCAAATCCTTTGCGTTTACCTGTTCGTTTTCGTACTGGGTTTGTTGCATGGAGAATACGCCGGTAGCGTCGACACTGTGCAGATCGCGTTTCCATTTATAATTCACGATATTGTCCCAGACCCAATTCGTATTAGTATACTTCCGCATATTAGCCGTTGCGCCGGCGGACGTCCCCTGGTTCGCTTTTGTCCAAACGCCTCTGTATTGCCCGGATTGAACATTTTCGATATAGGGTGCAAATGTGGATTTCAACTCCAAACCATTTACCGGGGTTAAGGCAAGATATATGTTCCCAAACAGATTGGTTGTTTTTGTTTTGAGAAATTCGTTTTTACGCGAAATAAGGTGGTTAAACTGTCCGTTACTGAACCGCCATATTTCTTCACCCGTAACCAGACTGTACGGATGTTGCGTCGGGCGCAGGCGATATGCATCCTGAAGCATATTGGCTCCGACATCTCTTAATACATGGGTCAGATACATACTTCCGCCAAAACTCAGATAATCATTAGCTTTCAAGTCTACCGCTGTTCTTAGGTTGAACCGTTCGTAATTCTGAGGATAAATCATCCCTTCTTCTTTAATGTATCCCCCGGCAAGAGTGTATTTGGCAACGTCGGTTCCACCAGTAGCAGAGATACTATGGTTAGTTATAATTGCCTGTTCCGACATGGCGTCGATCCAGTCGAAATAATTACCGTCTTGTACGGCTTTCAATTCGGAGGGATCCGTAAATATTTCTTCATCCGTTTTGGGCGTATTATTATTCATCGCTTTCGCCGTTTCCCTTACAAAAGCGACATATTCCTCACCATTCATTATATCCGGCATATTGGTATATTTTTTGAAGCCGAAATAGCCGCTGTAATTAATCCGGGGTTTTCCGGCGACGCCTCTTTTGGTAGAAACGATAATTACCCCGTTCGCTCCGCGCGAACCGTATATTGCCGTCGCCGATGCGTCTTTCAGGATATCTATCTTTTCAATATCATCAGGGTTGACATAATCGAGATTTCCGCCCGGGATGCCATCAATGACCACCAAAGGGGTATTCGAACCGGAAATAGAACTGATGCCACGGATATCTATGGAATACTCTCCTCCCGGTTTGGCATTAGATCTCACGATGTTTACTCCGGGCGCCACTCCTTGCAAAGAACCGATGGGACTATTTTTCCCACTAATCGTCAATGTGTTATTTGACACCGATGCGACCGCCCCCGTCAGGTCCGAACGTTTCATGGTACCGTATCCTACGACGACGACCTCGTCGAGCAATTCCACGTTTTCGACCAGGATGATTTGGAGCGTGGTCTTATCTCCTATGGGGATCTCTTGCGCTACATATCCGATATACGAGACTTGTAACACTCCCCGGAACGGAACATCCAGCGTGAATTTCCCGTCCATATCCGTCACAATGCCAATCGTCGTCCCTTTGACTGCTACCGAAGCTCCGATAATCGGCTCATTCCGGACGTCGACCACTGATCCGCTGATTTTTACCGTTTGCTGCATCGCTTCGTTTCCCGGTTCAGCCGTTATCCCGGCCTTCAGAATGCAAGGCATGCACGCAAAAAACATCATCAGCCATGCAAATTTGTAATCATTCTTTTTTTGTTTCATAACATGATATTAAAATTATTGTTAAAAAATATGTCGCTTTTTATACGTTCATTTCCGTTCCATTACACATTCCCGTTTGAGAGGCGTCCGGTTTTTTAGTTTTTTCAGGCGTATCAGCGCTTCCAGATAATAATAGTCGGCATAAATGATGGAGGCGTCTATTTCCTTTTTGTTCGGCATGTGACCGACGGAATGTAACAGGAACGCGCCGTTTTTTCCATCGCTCCGATATCTTTCCGACGACAACTCCTTCAATATTTCCTCTGCATTGGAAAGATAATACGCCGACTTCACCTTATCGATCGTCCACGTCGATAACTCAAGCAAGGCAGACGCCGCAATAGCGGCAGCAGAAGCGTCGCGCGGTTCGTCCGGAATCCCCGGAGCGTCAAAATCCCAGTAAGGTATCCGGTCTTCGGGAAGCCGCTTGAGAAATACATCCGACGCTTTCTGTGCCGTTTCGAGAAAACGTCCGTCTTTCGTTTCGCGGTATAACATCGTAAAACCATAGATCGCCCACGCTTGCCCGCGCGCCCACATCGTTTCGTCGGCATAACCCTGATGGGTTACCCCTTTTATACAGTCGCCCGTCCGGTCGTCGTAAACAATTACATGATACGCGCCGTAATCCGTACGGAAATGGTGGTTCATCGTCGTTTCGGCATGTTTACAGGCTATCTCATACAATCGTTTATGCCCTCCGCTTTTTGCGGCCCAGAGCAGAAGCTCCATGTTCATCATATTATCGATAATCGTATTGTGCGGCCAATCCATACGTTTCACCATATTCGGCCAAGATAAAAACGTCCCTACATTCGGGTTAAACAAGGTCGAAAGCGAATCGGCCGCCTGCAACAAGGCCCGCTTGTATTCCGGATTCCCCGTCAGGCTGTATCCGTTTCCAATACTGCAATACGCCATGAACCCTACATCATGACTTCGCGCAGGTCCCGTGGCGCAGGGAATAATTGTCTCTGTGAATTT
This sequence comes from Tannerella sp., assembly GCA_031258835.1. Lineage (GTDB taxonomy): Bacteria > Bacteroidota > Bacteroidia > Bacteroidales > Tannerellaceae > Tannerella. The sequence goes on along the minus strand of JAIRMH010000206.1, from coordinate 17,011 downwards.
TTCCGCCTCTATCCTCCAATAATCGTCTTTTGTATATTCATAAATATACCAGAGAATACCCGGCCAAAAGCCGCATGTCCATGATCCCGGGCTGGTAAAGCGCCATTCTGCCTCGCCGTTGTCGATATGATTAGGCATATGCGTATAGTCCGGTATCTGCCGTACGGTCTTCTTTGCCTGGAGGACACAGTAATCCAAATTTAAATCCACATCGTTCTCCGGCGGCTTGCAAGCGGTAAAACCAATGCTTGCGAATACTAAAATCAATGGTATCCATTTCGCGTTCATCCTGTTCCTGTTTTCCATAATTAAAATATAGTCGTTATCACTTTTTTTGCCAAAATTACAGGTTAAACCATATTCTTCTTTCAAAAAGCCGATTGTTTTTTGTCCCATTCGACAAAATATGAGACATATTTTATAATACGCTGTTTTTTAGATAGTTATGCAGTATCAAATAACGATAAATGAGACTTATACGGCTCGAAAACGAAAAAAATCCAAATCATACGTTTTGTCTGATAAAAAACAGACATGATCAATGACCGGTATATACGAACATTTCTTCCGTAAAAAACTTTTTTTCATCCATGTGCGCTTGGAAATCCGAAATTTTCATGTAGTTTTGTAAAAAGATAAAAAAACATTCACAATGAAGACTGTTATAATCATACTATTATTCCTGAATATCCTTTTTACGTTAAACGGACAAAATAACCGTTATTTCCGAACCGTATCGGTTGAAGACGGGCTGTCTAACAATTTTATACGTAAAATATATAAGGACAGTCATGGCTTTATCTGGACAGGAACGCTGAACGGATTGGATCGTTTCGACGGTATTTCATTCAAATCTTATATAAAACCAGGCGAACAAAAAGGCGATGTATATGATGTAATTGAAACGTATCCGGAGTTTTTGTGGGTTGCTACGAGCCAAGGTTTGTGGAAACTGAATCACGAGGGCGAACAATTCGTCAAAGTCGATATGCCCGACAATTGCCGGGTATTTTGTCTTTATAAAGATGATAACAAAAGATTGTTTGCCGGCACATCAAGCGGCCTGTTCATCATATCCGACGACTTGGCAACACCGATTCCATTGATCTATGAATCCGAACAATATGATGCGACTGTGCGCGGGATTTGTTTTGACGATACCGGCAAATGCTGGCTGGCAACGTCTTCAGGTCTGTTTTTTTGCGACTATTCTTCTGATAACATCAAAATCATAAGACATAGTTATAACAGAACAAACGATTTCACGGCCATACAGAAAACGGGTCCCCAGATTTATCTTGGAACCAATGGCGCCGGATTAGTGAAATTTGATATCCTTGCCAAACAATTCTCTGAATATATAGACGTCGGGAACAATAATATACTGTTCCTGACAGGAGACAATAAAGATAATTTATGGGTTGGAAGCGACGGTGGAGGATTGAAGAAAATTTCCATATCCAAAAATGCTATTACCGAATCTTATATGCATAACAGTCAAGATACTTACAGCATCAGTTCAAATGCAGTCTATTCTTTCCTGAAAGATAGCGACAATGAACTGCTTTGGATCGGTACCTACTCTACCGGATTAAATTACACGGTTAATAAACGCTTTCATACCTATACATACAACGGTTTTTCCACGCAAAACCACCACGTCCGGTCTTTTCTCATAAAAGACGACAAAAAACTTATCGGGACACGCGACGGATTTATTTATATCGACGAAATGACCCGTACGATAAAACGATTCAATGCCGGAGAAGAAAATAACGCTTTAAAATCCAACATTATCATAAAAATATTCCCGTACGGGAAGAATTTCCTGTTGGGAACATTAAACGGCCTTTGCGTTTTTGACCAGGACCTGTTATCGGTAAAGGAATTTAATCCTGACCCGCTTTTTAATTCGGGAGGTTTTTACGATTTCACCGGCGATGGTAGTCATATCTGGATGGCCACATTTAAAGGCGTCATCAAAGTCTCTCCAAATGGGGAGTATATCCGGTATTCAACCGAAAACTCTTCCTTAATAGAAAACCTCGCCCACTCTATCCTGAAAGATTCAAAAGGAAGGATATGGATTGGAACTAAAAGAGGCGTCTGCTATTTTGATTCGGCCTCTGCGACATTCAAAAGGGCCGGGATATTCCCTTCATCTATCTACAACTGCAAGATTACGCATATCTATGAAGATCGAAATTCCTGTCTATGGTTTTGCACGGAAACAGACGGCCTTTACAGGGTAAACAGTGAACTGACGCTTTACGAACATTATATGACAAACGAACTGCTACCGGATAATGCCGTCACCGGCATCATGGAAGACAGACCGGGATATTTCTGGGTAGCGACTCACAAAGGCTTGGCGCGATGTACCTTTACGGACAACAAGCATTTTTTCTACTGGGTCTCGGATGGCCTGCCGGGTCTTATGTTTAATCCCGGAGCTTGTTATTACGAACATGAAAACGACCGGTTATGGTGGGGTAACGAAAACGGACTGGTCTTTTGCAACATAGAACAGGTAAACAAAAATACACCGGCTCCTCCAGTTCATTTCACAGGTTTTTACGTCAATGGGAAGATGATGCAATCTGCGCCCAATCCCTATACAAATGAACGCGATGACGTCAAACTTTCACGATTTCAAAATTCTTTCGGTTTTGATTTTGTCGCGTTAAACTATCTCTACCCTAACGACAATATCTTCAAAGTGATGCTCGACGGCTATGATAAAGACTGGGTTTCACTGAACAAAGGCTGCACTTCCGTCTATTATGGCGATATTCCTCCCGGGAAATATACCTTTCGCGTACATTTATCAGGATATCCCGAATCGGAAAAACACATGACCATCATCATCAAACAGACATGGATTGCATTAACATGGACCATTCCCCTGTTCGTTTTATGTTTCGCCTGCATTTGGCAATGGAAAAAATTACATGTTTTCAAAAGACAAAAGGACGTTATAAAAAGAAAGATCCGGCAAGAAGAATCCCCGTCCAAAGATTACAGTTCCCAGCACCAGACACTGTTAAAATTGATGGAGGAAAAGAAACCGCACCTTGATCCCGAATTAAAAATGTCATATCTGACGGCGGAACTGAAATGTACCCCGAAAGAATTATCTATGATTTTTAAAGAATCCATAAAAAAAAGTTTTACCGATTTTATAAATGAGTATCGAGTAGAGGAGTTTAAGAACAAAATCAAAAACCACGAATTTAAAAAATATACGATCGCCACATTATCCGAACAATGCGGATTCAATTCGAAATCTTCATTTTTCAGAATATTCAAAAAGATAACAGGCATCACGCCTTTTGAATATATAAAACAAACAAAAAATAAAAGTTCCGCGCATATTCAATAAATCATATAGATATGAAAAATATGTCTGCATTATTTTTTTTCCAGAACAAGACGATGCGTAATACTCTCCGGCAGTTCTTCTTCATAATGTGTTACCATTATCAGCGTCTTGCAGGGACGACGGCAAAAAGATTCAATTATAGCTCTTACCCGAAGGCGGTTACATGTGTCAAGTCCGTGAAAAGGCTCGTCGAGAATCAGCAATTCCGGGTCTTTCACAAAGGCGCGCGCTAACAAAACCAACCGTTGTTCGCCGTCGGATAACTGTAGAAAACTACGGCTCCGAAGGCCGCGGATACCAAATATATTCATCCACCATTCACAAACCGTCAATTGTTCCGGTTTCGGACGTATATAAAGTCCCACGCTATCATACAGTCCGCTCGCCACAATCGCTATTGCCGGGATATTTTCGGAATATGAACGATGCATTTCAGGGCTTACATAACCGATATGTTTCTTTATGTCCCAAATACTCTCGCCCGAACCACGCCGGAATCCGAACAGGGAAATATCACATGCATACGACTGCGGATTATCCGCACAGACCAAACTTAGCAATGTTGATTTTCCCGAACCGTTCTTCCCCAGTACCGCCCATCGCTCCCCGTATCGTACGCTCCAGTTCAACGCGCTCAGAATAGTACGTTTGCCATACCTTATCGAAACGTCCCGCATTTCGATAACCATATCGTTATCTTCCTTTTTACGGATATTCCCGGATATAAAAAAATCAGGTACGAAATGCGTTTCCGGCGGATACAAATCACCTGTAAACGGCGTCTCCGGTACTGTTGCACAAAAATCGCTCCGCACAATTTTCCCTTTACACAACATATCCTCAACAAGAACAACGTGAGTAATAAAATCGGGAATCTCATCCGTCTTCGCCAATATAAGCAGAATCCCGACATCTCCCATTTCGACAAGCCGGCTTAGTATATCATGCAACAGTCTACGGGTTGTCACATCAAGACCGATGAAAGGATTGTCGATGATAAGAATATGTGGGCGCGCGAGTAACGCCTTTGTCAACTGAAATTTACGCATCTCGCCACTCGACAACATGACCATTTGTTTATCAAACATTCCATCAATACCCAACAATTTAAAAAGCGGATTACCTAATGTATCAACAGGAACCCGAAGCGCCGTATCCGACATGTTCCGTCTCTTAAAAACCTCGCACGACAGATCCTCCGAGGATTCCTTAATGCTGCGCTCCAACACGTCGCGCACCAGTGGAGATTCGTTCCTGTCCTGCGAGTTCCATCGTTGTTGCAGATAATACGAAACATCAGCCGGGCCATAACTATCTTTAAACGCTATGAATTTGATATTCTTATACACAGGAGAGGGATAAAAATCATATTCAATCCACCCTTCCTTTAACGGATAATTTCCTGTCAACATCTGTGCCAGCACACTTTTTCCGCCGCCATTCGGTCCGACAATAGCAATATGTTCATTCCGCCCTATCGTAAGCGATACAGGCTCACGAAATCGAAAATCAGGGTTACGAGGGATTGCATTTCTCACATTTATCATAGCCGTATACTGTTTTTGGGAGATATGGGTACAAATGTACATGAAATTTTCGAATTGCACACAGACAAATAAAAATGTCCGGTAAAATTTGCAGGAACCTCTTTATTTATAGAGACTACTTTATGGGTGGTATGTATGGAGTTACGTATGCCCTGGATAAAAAACTTCAAAAGCAATTGGAGGAAGCGAAAAGTAAAACGGGGTATACAATCTGCGAAGTCCCGAAAGCGCCGGACGGAAAATTGTTTGACGCCATCGTAGGAAGTTATAAGGGAAAAGTTGTCCTCGTCGACTTCTGGGCTACATGGTGTGGGCCATGCCGCTCGGCGATAAACCACACAGAACCGCTAAAAGACAATGTATTAAAGAACGACAATCTTGTGTTCCTCTATCTTACAGGCCCGTCATCGCCTGAATCAAAATGGCGCGCAATGATTGCCAATATCAAAGGCGAACACTACAGAGTCGATGAAAAGCAATGGAGATATCTATGCGATAAATTTAATATCGACGGCATACCCTCGTATGTACTTGTCGACAAAAACGGCAATTACAAACTGCGTAATGACTTCCGCAATCATGAAACAATGAAAAAAACATTACTGGAAGAAATTGCCAGGTAATCCCCGGCCAACCATTTCGCCGGACATTTTTATTCGTCTGTGTGTAATTCAAAAATTTCATGTATCTTTGTCGTCATGAAACGAAACATTAGCTATCAACATTTATGGGATTCAATCGAAGAGATTTTATTAAAGCGGGAGGGGTTATGTTAGGATCATTCGCCACTCCGGCTATGTTTGGAAACACCGCAGGCGACGGAGCAAATAAAAATTCTGCAACAATAAACTTCGCCATGGAACATTTCGGGGTTACGGACAGCCAGCTGAAACGAGCGCTGTCTGTTGCGCTTGAAAAGGGAGGAAATTATGCCGATCTGTTTTTCGAACACACGTTTTCAAACAGGATCAGTCTTCAGGACGGAACCGTCAACCGCGCTTATTCAAATATAGATTTCGGAATGGGTGTAAGAGTTGTTTCCGGCGACCAGACCGGATATGCGTATGTAGAAAACGTCACGCTTGAAAACATGCTCAACGCAGCGCGCACGGCAGCGCGCATAGCAAACGGGAATGCGACATCCGCCCCAGTAGACCTGACAGAGATAACGGCGAAAAACAATCGGTATGACATAAAAACCGCATGGGAAAACGTAGCTGTAAAATCTAAAATGCCATACCTGCAAAAAGTGAACGACAAGATATTCGCAACAGACAGTCGCGTAGCAAAGGTTTCGGCTTGGTTAAACGACAGTACTTCCCATATTCTGTTTTGCAATTCCGAAGGACAATGTTACTATGATTATCGTCCGATGGTAATCATCGGCGCTCAATGTATTATGATTGACGGCGAACGTACGGAAAGCAACTCCTCATCAAGGGCTTTACGCATGGGAGCGGAATTTCTTACCGACGAACTGATTGATACGATTGTAAACGAGGCTATCGACAAAACGTCGATCCTGTTCGGCGCTATCAAACCTAAAGGAGGAGAAATGCCTGTCGTAATGGGCGCCGGAGGATCCGGCATTCTGCTTCATGAAGCAATCGGACATGCGTTCGAAGCCGATTTCAACAGAAAGAACACATCCATCTTTGCGGAAAAACTTAACCAAAAGGTCTGTAATTCGAACATCAACATCGTCGACGACGGCACTATCCCGTATAATCGCGGCGCCGTTAATATCGACGACGAAGGCGTCGAAGGCCAAAAAACATATATCATTAGCGAAGGAAAACTTATCAGCTACTTGCACGACCGCATAAGCGCCGAATATTATGGCGTCGCACCGACCGGTAACGGACGGCGCGAATCGTTTCGTAACATTCCTATACCACGCATGCGCGCTACCTATATGGAAGAGGGAAATTATAGCGAAGACGAAATAATCGCTTCCGTAAAGAACGGCGTATATGTATCAAATTTTACAAACGGACAGGTGCAGATTGGCGCAGGCGACTTTACATTCTTCGTCAAAAACGGTTATCTCATCGAAAACGGAAAACTTACGCAACCGATTAAGGATATAAATATTATTGGCAACGGCCCGAAAGCGCTGGCCGACATCACGATGGTCGGCTCAAATTTCCAAATGGACGCCGGTTCCTGGACATGCGGTAAAGACGGTCAGTCGTGCCCCGTAACACTGGGTATGCCGTCAGCGTTAGTTAGTAAACTTACAGTAGGAGGAGAAAATTGATATGATAACAAATGAACAAAAGGATCTGGCTCGGTGGGCGATGGAATTTGCCCTTCAAAACGGCTGTCAGAGCGCGTCTCTGAGCTTATACAACAATTCGAACGCTTCGTTCGAAATACGCGACATGAAAATTGACAGCCTGCAACAGGCAACTGAAAACGGACTTTCTATACAACTGTTTGTCGACGGACGTTTCGGTGCCATATCCACCAATCGCCTTGATAAAAACGAACTGAAACAATTCATCAAAAACGGCATCGAATCAACCCGTTACCTGGCGGAAGACAAAGCGCGCACCCTACCCGACGCTTCTTTATATTACAAAGGCGGAGGCGTTGACCTGCAACTATACGACAACAAATTCGGCAACATACAACCGGATGATAAGGTGGCGCTTGCCTTGAAGGTTTGCGATGAAATTATGGATAAAGACAAACGTATTGTCTCGTCAGGCTCATCTTATTCCGATGGCGACAGTTTCAGCTATCGCATAAACAGCAATGGTTTTGAAGGCGAATCCTCCAATTCTTACTATTCGCTTGCAGGAATGGCCAGCATAAAAGACGAAGGCGATGCCCGTCCGAGTTCATACTGGTTCGAACTATCATTATTCTACGACGAATTGAAAAAAGACGGCATCGGAGTAAAAGCGCTCGAACGGGCGTTGAGCAAATTAGGCCAAAAAAAGATAGATTCTGCAAAACTGCCGATGGTTGTCGATTTCATGAACTCAGCACGCTTGTTGTCGCCTGTTATTGACGCTATCTACGGTTCGGCCATACAACAGAAGAACTCGTTCCTGATTAATAAGAAAGGCGAAAAAGTGTTTGGCGACAAAATGACGCTGATCGACGAACCGCATCTTATCAAAGCGTCGGGAGCGCGCTATTTTGATAACGAAGGTATTGCAACGAAAAAAATGAATGTCTTCGATGCTGGCATGCTGAATACCTATTATATTGATACATACTACGCGAACAAACTGAATACGCCGCAAACGATCAGTTCGCCTTCCATATTAACAATGCCTCCGGGAACAAAAAATATGGACGGCCTCATAAGCTCGGTCGACAAGGGCATCCTTGTGACAGGTTTTAATGGAGGAAACTGCAATCCGACAACCGGTGATTTTTCTTACGGAATAGAAGGTTTTCTTATCGAAAACGGAAAAACAACACAACCGTTAAACGAAATGAATATTACAGGTAATATGATTTCGTTATGGGGTAATCTTGCAGATACCGGCAACGACGCCCGCAAAACTTCAAGTTGGCGAATTCCGTCATTGCTTTTCGACAATGTAAATTTCAGCGGCACGTAAAACCTTAACTTTTTCACACATATACTTCAATAAAAGGTGTGTCATATTATCATGATACACCTTTTTTATATATGTTTGCGACTATTTAGCATAACCGCATACAACATTGCACCGCCGGAATCGTTATTTCCACATATTAGTTTATCGATAGTAAAATATAATGTATCACTAAAAATAAATCATTATGATATTAGATTCATTGGAAAACGTACATCAGTATGAGGTGTTGCATCCTCTCTTCAAAAAAGCTTTCGACTTTATCAAACACACGGACTTCACACAACTAAAAGACGGTATCATCGAGACAAACGATCCGCGCCTGTATTTTTCAATCATACGGCTACGAGGTAAAGACCCGCAGGACGGCGTGCTCGAAACGCATAAAAAATTTATCGACATACAAACACCTATCGTAGGCGTGGAAACAATTGGATGGAAAGCCGGCAATGAACTTATGATTATTTCGGAACCCTACGATGATAAAAAAGATGTTATATTTTATCATGACTTCCCAAGGACATACACAAAACTTTATCCCGGACAGTTCGCCATATATTTCCCCGAAGACGGACATGCGCCGGGCATCGGACAGGGTGATATCCGGAAGATAATAGCTAAAATATCAGTTGAGAAATAATGTAAACAAACAAAAATATTCGATAAAAACAGGTTTCGTTGTATTGTCTTTGAAAAATATTTAGTATTTTGCACCCAATATAAATTTGTAATTACTTCAAATATTAATATTGGAGATGGAAAATAACTATTATGCAACATTTACACAACGGGTGGATAATATCAGAGTTGTCATAAAAAAACCGCTGACACTTACAGAAAAGATATTATTCACACACTTTTATAACAAAAGTGATATCAGAACGTATGAAAGAGGCAAAGACTATGCAAACTTTCAGCCCGACCGGGTCGCCATGCAGGATGCTACCGCTCAGATGGCGATATTGCAATTCATGATTTCGGGCAAGAAACAATCGGCTCTTCCGGCTTCCGTACATTGTGATCACCTCATACAGGCTTATGCGGGTGCGGAAAATGATTTGGAAACGGCAAAAACGATGAATAAAGAAGTGTATGATTTCCTGCAAAGCGCCTGCGACAAATATGGTATTGTTTTCTGGAAACCGGGAGCGGGGATTATCCATCAGACGGTTTTAGAAAATTATGCATTTCCGGGAGGGATGATGATTGGAACGGATTCGCATACGCCTAACGCCGGAGGATTAGGTATGCTTGCCATCGGCGTTGGAGGAGCCGATGCGGTAGATGTGATGACCGGCATGGAATGGGAACTCAAAATGCCGAATATCATTGGCGTCAGACTTTCCGGGAAACTTTCCGGCTGGGCTTCTTCAAAAGATATCATCCTCAAACTAGCCGGGATACTTACCGTCAAAGGAGGTACAAACTCCGTCGTGGAATATTTTGGCGAAGGCGCAAAAAATATTTCTGCGACGGGAAAAGCTACAATTTGCAACATGGGTGCGGAAATAGGCGCAACGTCGTCAGTATTTCCTTTCGACGACGAGATGAGACAATATCTCAGGGCTACGGGAAGAAGCGATATTGCGGAAGCCGCCAACGAAGCAAAAGATTATTTGAGAGCAGACAATGAAGTGTTGGCCGACCCGGAAAAATATTACAATCGCGTGATCGATATCGATTTATCATCGCTGGAACCTTATGTGAATGGCCCGTTTACTCCTGATGCGGCAACACCCATCTCGGCATTAGCGGAAAAAGTAAAAAAAATGGGATATCCCGATACGGTGGAAGTCGGACTGATCGGTTCATGTACAAATTCCTCCTTTCAAGATTTAGACAAGGTTGCTTCGCTGGCGATGCAGGCAAAGGAAAAGAAACTGGCAATACATAGCCAGCTGATTATCAATCCCGGCTCTAAAATGATAGAACATACGGAGTCCGTAAAGATACTGGAAGATTCCGGAGCGAAAATAATGGCAAACGCTTGCGGACCATGCATCGGACAATGGAAGCGCATTGTGGATGATAACACCCGCTCTAACACGATAGTAAATTCTTTCAACCGCAATTTCGCCAAACGTGCGGACGGGAATCCTAACACTCATTCATTTGTCGCCTCTCCGGAAATAACAATGGCATTGGCAATAGCCGGATCTCTTTCGTTTAATCCACTGAAAGATAAGCTAAAAAACAATGTTGGCGAATGGGTTATGCTGGAACCTCCTTCGGGAAACAAATTTCCGCCGAATGGATTTCCTGATGTCGAAAAAGGGTTTATTACGCCCTCTTTTAAAACAAAACAGGTGATTGTAGCCCCCGATTCGCAAAGATTACAATTACTCCATCCCTTTTCGGCATGGGACGGTAATGATTTCAAAAACATGCCGCTTTTAATCAAAACAAAAGGCAAATGTACGACCGACCATATATCAATGGCCGGACAATGGTTGCGTTTCCGGGGGCACCTCGAAAATATTTCGGATAACCTGCTCATGGGGGCTATTAACGCTTTCAATGGGGAAACAAATCGTGTGATGAATCAGGAAAATGATACATACGATGCCGTTTCGACGGTTGCAAAATACTACAAGTCGAAAAAAATATCTTCGATAGTAATCGCCGAAGATAATTACGGGGAAGGCTCTTCGCGCGAGCATGCGGCAATGGAGCCGCGATTCCTCAACGTAAAAGTGATCCTGGCAAAATCATTTGCTCGAATTCATGAAACCAATCTGAAAAAGCAAGGTATGCTTGCCGTTACTTTCTCAAATCCGGACGATTATGAAAAAATACGCGAAAATGACAGGATAAGCATAACCGGATTGGCATATTTTTCTCCCGGCAAACCATTAACGGCAATCCTGGAGCATGCGGACGGAACGAAAGAATCATTTAATGTAAATCATACTTATAACGATATACAGATTGAATGGTTTAAAGCAGGTTCCGCCCTTAATTACAACGGTCTTACATAAAAAAAACAATTTAACAGTTAAAAAAATATTATGACAGAAAAATATAAAATAAGAGTTCAAGACGGAAAATTAATTGTCCCTCCACATGTTTACATTCCTTACATCACGGGCGACGGCGTCGGAAGTGAAATCATGCCCGTATGCAAGGATGTCGTTAATGTGGCGGTAGCCAAAGCATACGGTGGGAAACGTTCGGTGATATGGAAAGAAGTATACGCGGGAGAACGGTCTTTTATTAAATACGGAAACCGGCTTCCGGATGAAACATTATGGACTTTGGAAAAATGTATCGTCGGCATCAAAGGGCCATTGACAACGCCGGTTGGCGGCGGCATCCGTTCTATAAACGTCACGTTACGTCAAAAGTTGGATCTTTATGTATGTCTGCGCCCGATTCGATGGTTCAGGGGAGTATCTTCACCTCTCAGGGAGCCGCATAAAGTGAATATGGTCGTATTCCGCGAAAACACCGAAGACATCTACGCCGGAATCGAATGGGATAAAAACACGCCTGAGGCAATAAAGTTTGCACACTTTCTGCAAAAGGAACTGCATGTCACAAATATCCGTTTTCCGGACAGTTCGGCTTTCGGCGTGAAACCGGTATCGGAAGAAGGCAGTAAACGCCTTGTCCGCGCCGCTATCCGATATGCGATAGAGAATCATCTGCCGAATGTAACATTGGTGCATAAAGGTAATATCATGAAATTTACCGAAGGCGGTTTTAAACGCTGGGGATACGAAATTGCACAAGAAGAGTTCGGCGACAAAGTGTTTACTATGGCGGAATACGAACGCATCGTAAATATGCAGGACGACATAAACGCCGCGAAGGAGGCGCTAAACGAAGCGAAAAAAAACGGGAAAGTAATCGTAAAAGATGTGATTGCCGATGCCTTTTTACAAAACACATTGCTAAAACCCGAAGAATATTCGGTGATTGCCACGCTGAACCTCAACGGCGATTATATTTCCGACCAGTTAGCGGCTATGGTCGGTGGCATTGGGATCGCGCCGGGAGCCAATATTAACCGGATTACCGGACATGCTATTTTTGAAGCGACACACGGCACAGCACCGGATATCGTGGGCGAAAATCGCGCAAATCCATCGTCGCTTTTGCTATCTGCAGTGATGATGCTTGAATACATCCAATGGAACGAAGCCGCAAAACTGATAATAGATGCAATGGAGCAATGTTATGCCGAAGGAAATGCTACTCCCGATTTGTCATCAGGTATGCCAAACGGCAAGAATCTGACGACCACCCAATTCCATAAAATCCTTATTGAGAAAATATATCCCGACAGGGATTTGTCAACAACTTAAAACAACTTAAAAATGAAACATTATGAAAAAAGAGTATTTAACTTACAAACTTGCCGAAACGATAAAGTCAACGTCTAAAATAGACAATTCTTTATTTCATAAATTCGGCGTAAAACGCGGACTTCGCAATGAAGATGGAACCGGAGTGTTGGTAGGACTGACAAAAATAGGTAATGTAGTCGGATATGAACGTAATGAAGACGGAACATTAAAGCCAATACCGGGCAAATTGTTCTATCGCGGATACGACGTCGAAGATATTGTACATGGCGTGATAGAGCAGAAACGATTCGGCTTTGAAGAAGTGGCATACCTGCTTCTTTCAGGCAGTCTGCCCGACAAAGAAGAGCTACAGCAATTCAAAGAATTAATCTATGAAAACATGCCGCTGACGCACGAGACAACAATGAGTATTCTTCAGTTACGCGGCACAAACATTATGAACACCTTGGCACGTAGCATCCTCGGAATGTACAATTTCGACGAAAACCCCGATGATCTGTCGCGCGATAATCAGATGCGCCAGTCTATAAGCCTGATTTCCCGTTTCCCGACAGTTATCGCTTATGCATACAATGTGTTACGTCATCATAACAAAGAACGTTCTTTGCATATCCGTCATCCGCATGATAAACTTTCGCTGGCGGAAAATTTCCTCCATATGCTGAAACGCGATTACACCGAACTTGATGCGCGAATGTTAGACCTTCTGCTGATATTACAAGCCGAACATGGAGGCGGTAACAATTCGACATTCACCGTTCGCGTGACATCTTCGACAATGACCGATATCTATTCTTCTATCGCTGCCGGGATAGGCTCTTTGAAAGGCCCGTTGCACGGGGGAGCGAACATTCAGGTAGTAGATATGTTTAATCATCTGAAAGAAAACATTAAAAACTGGAAGAATGTGGATGAAATAGACCGGTATCTAACGCGTATCCTGAAAAAAGAAGCGTACAACAAAACCGGACTGATATACGGCATAGGACACGCCGTATATACGATCTCCGACCCACGGGCGTTGTTATTGCACGAACTGGCAAACGAACTGGCAAAAGAAAAAGGCCGCTGCGACGAATTTGAGTTCCTGGAACTGCTGGAAGAACGCGCCGTAGAAGTCTTCGCCAAAGTGAAAAACAATGGAAAACATGTATCCAGCAATGTCGACTTTTATACCGGTTTTGTATACGATATGATTGGTTTGCCGAAAGAAATCTATACGCCGCTGTTTGCAATGGCGCGTATTGTCGGATGGACGGCTCACCGGAACGAAGAAATAAATTTCTCCGGGAAACGTATCATACGTCCGGCATATAGAAATATTATTGAGGAAAAACCGCCCTATATTCCAATCGAAAACAGATAAGAAAGGGATGATATCAGGAATTTAAATTTATCTGCTTTGCGTATCGCTGCGCTGGAGTGCCGGCACAGCGATACCAATGGCAGATAAAGTTGTCTCCCGGTCACGTTCGGGACATACATCCTTCATAAAATATAACCGTTATTTACCCAGCAGATCTTGTATCTTTTCTATTACCTCATATTTCTCATGCGTACGGACTAATATTGTTCCATCCTTATCTAAAAGAATTAATGTTGGTATACCTTCAATGCCATATAAGGGAATGAACTCTTTCTTATTATCAAATATCTGGGTCCATGTTACTTTTAAAGCCTCTGCCGCCTGCAAATGATTTTCAATGTTGTCGCTAACGACGATACCGATCACCTCCAGACCTTTATCGGAATATTTATCATTCAACAATTTAATATCAGGCATAGCTTTTTTGCAAGGGCCGCACCACGAAGCCCAGAAATCAAGAAGTACATATTTGTCTTTCCCGGCAAAATCGGATAATCGAATTGTTTGAGTTGTATCACTTGGATTAATCCCTTGTAAATCAACATATACAGCTCCGACTTTTGTTTTTTTCATATTTGCCTTAACCTCGAATAACCTGATAAAAGGAGGAAAATTCTTGACCATATCACCACTCTGTTCATACAATGAAATAAATTCTTCTTCCGGCACTAAACCTTGAAGAAGTGTCAGTTCAAAAATACCTAAAACAGAGCTTTTGTCCTTTTCATAAAATTTTTTCACCGCATCAGCAACTTTGGCCGATTGTTCCTCATCCAGATTTTGTAACTCCAATATTTGTTCCTCCGTCCAATCTTTCCCTTCTTCATCTGCGCTTTCGATAAGAGCCGATTTCTTCTCTTCAAATTCTTCCCCTGCATTCTTGTAAGTTTCGATCAGATCTGCCATACGGTTATTTAGGGGAGCGCCTTTTATAAGGCCCGTGTCCCCCACTAAAGTTAAGTTCCCTTTTTCAGCAATTAAATAGCGCATCATAGTAACGTTATCCGTAATCAGCAATAGTTGCGGATCATCGGTGATTTCCCGGATGTAAACGAAATTGCCCCCGGACACTTTTATTGTGTCAACAGGCTTATTTTCTGCAACATCATAAACATAAATATCACCCGTGACAGAAATACCTGTCCCGGTTAAAGTAAATCGATTTGCGTCTTGTTTGCATGCCATCGCGAGTAAGCATAAACATGCTGAATAGAATATTTTTTTCATCGTTTCATAATTTAATAAATACTTCAATAACCTGTTTGTCCATTTGGAAAAAATCATACACTCAATTATCATTCACGCAATTAAATATAACGAATAATCCGCTGCAAAGCTAAACGAAAAACGTGAATTTTCCAAATAACCCCCTTTGATAATTCCGCTTGACGCAGCCTTTAATGAAGATGCTACTTCCCCGTCACTGTGCGGACAAACCTCACTAACAGCGGGAATGCCGGCGCCGTCATGTCGTGTCCGTAACCATCAAACTCATACAACTGGGTATGTTTGTGGCCGACTATCTTCATCATGCGTTGTAAGTAGGCATTTTCATCGTATCTTCCTATCATTTCCAATTCCCGGTCGCCGGTCATCAATAGCATAGGAGGAGCGTCGGGACGAACATGATACAGCGGAGCAAATTCATCGACCAAAGGTTGTGTATTTTTGATGCCGCGTTCTTCCCTGACAGCCATATGGGTAATCGCATTACCGCTTAGGGGGATAAGTCCGGCAATCCGGTCGGCGTCAAGGCTGTAACGTTGCAACCATTGTTTGTCTAATCCAGTCATCATCGTGAGATAAGCGCCCGCCGAATGACCGGCGACGAAAATCCGGTCAGGATCTCCGCCGTACCGTTCGATATTTCCGAAAACCCAGGCAATAGCCGCTGCCGCATCTTCGATATATTTAGGACACCGTACTTTCGGATACAGGCGGTAATTGACAGCCACCACAGCAAACCCCCGGTCTTTCAATTCGGCAGGAATCTCCTTTTCGCCGGAGGTCAAGCCGCCTCCATGAAACCACACGACCGTTGCAAATTCTTTCACTTGTGCAGGATAATAGATATCCAACCTGCAACGCTCTGCTAAATAGACATCCTGCCGACGTTCCGTTTCGTCGTAATAGGGAATATTATTCTCTTCGGAATACGTGGTCTTTTGGGCGGAAACGGTTATGCCGGCCAATAATAACATCCATAAAATAAACTGTTTTTTCATTTCGATATAATTATATGATATTGTAAAGATAAAAATCCGCAAGAGTTTTCACGACGCTGTGATTCTCCGCTCTATCCATGTTGATTTACATAGAGAAAACAAGAGGATACAAAACTACATGAAAATTCTGCGATTTCCAAGCACATACGAAATGAAAAAAAAATTTCACAGAGGAAAACACTCCGCGCCATGACAGGGAAGGTGGCGCATCGACGCAATGCGCCACCCCGTCAATGCGAGGCGTGAAGCAATCCGGCGACATTTACCGTAGTGGATTGCTTCGTCGCTATGCGCCTATTAATGACGGAGAAGGGGTACGTGCCGCGCGGACGTTTTCTGTTTTTTTTGAAAAATATCTCAAAAACATTACCAAAAATATCATAATGTTTTCTATCTTTGCGATCGACTTTCTATTTGAATAAATATATGACCTTTTGCGGTCATTATGATATACTATTACATACATGTTTTACAAAAAGCAATTTTAAAAAGATGAAAAAACGTTGGATTATTTTTATGGCCTTAGTGGTCATTATCAGTATTATTGGTATTTGCTTGCCGGAAACGGCAGGGATATGGGAGCCGGACGAGAAAATGGATCCG
>JAIRMH010000182.1 GCA_031258835.1 Tannerella sp. | reverse complement strand
TTCGGCCTGCAGTTCTTTCCTTGCAAGAAAAATACGGTTTTTCACCGTTCCCATCGGCAGGTTAAGTTTTGTTGCAATCTCTTCGTATTTATACCCATTTATAAATAGGGAGAAAGGCTCTCTCAGATCCTTATTCAATCCATTGATTGCAGCCATGATTTCGTATACGGCCATACAGCTTTCAGGAGTATCAATACCCGATGTTTGAGACAGGTTCAGATGATAAAGGTCATCTGTCTGATCTATGATCGTATTGCTGTTTATAGTTTTACGGTAATCATTAATGAAGGTATTGCGCATTATGGTCATTACCCAACCTTTGAAATTCGCATTCTCCACATATTTTTCCTGATTATCCAGGACTTTCAGGATTGT
The DNA here is from genome assembly GCA_031258835.1 of Tannerella sp. GTDB lineage: Bacteria > Bacteroidota > Bacteroidia > Bacteroidales > Tannerellaceae > Tannerella. The sequence continues at coordinate 3,589 of JAIRMH010000182.1, read as the reverse complement.
CTCCTGTAACAAATCTCGGGCGTCCTCACGATTCGTAGTTAGCATCAGGGCGAAGTTAAACATATTTTCCTGTAGGCTTAGAATTTTTTGCCGAAGCTGTGTTGTCGTCATATCGTTATTTTTTGTAGTTTCATTTTCATAAAAACATTTTTGAGATACTTCATGTTTGATTGCCGCACAAAGATAGTTAAATATGGTCGTTAATAGATGCTGTGTTACATCATATTCATCATAACTTAATATTTACGAAACAAACGTAACATTTACTTTACAAGGTTGTAATCTGCAGATGGCAATTTTCCCAAAAAATTGTAATGTCCGCATTACAATCATGATTTTTGGCCTTAAAAGCACTTGCATTCTGTAATTTTTTTTTTGTACTTTTGCTTCTCAAAAAAATACCATTGTGAATATATCGGAATTAAGCATTCGCCGTCCGGTTCTTTCGACCGTTTTCATACTTATAATCATACTGTTCGGGGTTATTGGGTATCGTTATCTTGGGGTACGCGAATATCCCAGCGTAGATAATCCGATCATCACCGTCGAGGTTTCGTACCCCGGCGCGAATGCCGACATTATCGAGAATCAGATTACCGAACCTCTCGAGCAAAACATCAACGGTATTCCGGGTATACGTTCTTTGTCGAGCGTTAGTCGTCAGGGTTCGTCGAGAATCACCGTCGAATTTGAGTTAAGCGTTGATATGGAAACCGCAGCCAACGATGTTCGTGACAAGGTCAGCCGCGCCCAGCGTTTTTTGCCGCGTGACTGTGATCCTCCCACCGTTTCGAAGGCTGATGCGGACGATATGCCTATCCTTCAAATCTCTATTCAGAGCGAAAAACGCAACCTGCTTGAATTGAGTGAAATTGCCGACCTTACCGTAAAAGAGCGATTACAGACGATCCGGAACGTCAGTTCCGTCGGGATTTGGGGAGAAAAGCGTTATTCGATGCGTCTTTGGTTTGATCCCGCCAGGATGGCGTCATACAATATTACCCCTGTTGATGTAAAGAACGCCATAGACAAGGAAAACGTAGAACTTCCATCCGGTAGCATAGAAGGAGACAAGATGGAACTTTCCATCCGCACGCTCGGACTTATGAAAACGCCGGAAGAATTTAACAACCTGATCATCCGTGAGAACGAACACAGCGTGGTGCGTTTCCGCGACATCGGCCATGCGGAACTTGGTCCGGAAGACGAGCGATCTATAATGAAGAAGAACGGTGTACCGATGGTCAGCGTTGTAGTCATTCCACAGCCCGGCGCCAACCACATAGAGATTTCCGACGAAGTACGGTTACGCGTCAGGCAGATGGAGAAGGATCTTCCGGAGGATGTTTTGCTCTCGACCGTTTTTGATAAGACACAATTTATACGGGCCTCCATTCACGAGGTACAGGAAACGGTCTACGTAGCATTTTTGCTTGTCATCGTAATAATTTTTCTTTTCCTTCGTGACTGGAGGGCGACACTTATCCCGATGACAGTGATACCTGTTTCGCTGGTCGGTTCGTTTTTCATCATGTATATCGCCGGTTTTTCAATCAACACCCTGACCATGCTTGCCGTAGTTTTGGCCGTCGGTTTGGTGGTTGACGATGCGATTGTGATGTCGGAAAACATTTATATACGGATAGAGCGCGGCACGAGTCCTATGGAGGCGGGGATAGAGGGTTCCCGTGAGATTCTTTTTGCAATAATTTCGACAACAATCACTCTGGTAGCGGTATTCATTCCCATCGTATTCATGCAGGGGACGACCGGACGGCTGTTTAAGGAATTCAGCATCGTACTATCGGGAGCGGTAGCCATATCGGCCTTTGTGGCCCTGACTTTTACTCCGATGCTATCCACTAAAATTCTGAAGAGGCGTGAGAGCAAGAACCGGCTTTACAGCAAAACCGAGCCGTTTTTTGAATGGTTGAACGGCATTTACGGGAGGGGGTTGTCATATTTTCTTTCCCACAGATGGCTCACCTGGGTTGTCATCGCCGCCGCCATCGCTACCGTCGTCATATTAAACGGGAGCATAAAATCCGAGATGGCGCCTCTTGAAGACCGTTCCAATCTTTATGTAAACATAACGGCTCCCGAGGGAACGACCTATGAATATTATCTCAACTATGGAGAAAAGATCGCCGCAATAATCGACTCCATCATTCCCGAGCGCGAATCGAGCGTGATGTTGGTCAGGTCGACCATTAGTTTCAACCAGATTTACCTTGTAAACATCAAGGATCGCGAGCGTTCTCAGATGGAAATTGCAGGCGAACTCTCTCTGGCTGTACGTCCGGAAACCGAGGCGAGGGCTTTTGTCCAGCAACAATCGACCTTTGGGGGGCGACGCAGCGCGATGCCTGTCCAGTACGTACTTCAGGCTCCGAACCTCGACAAGCTTCAGGAATATCTTCCCGTCTTCATGCAAAAGGTATCGGAAAGTCCGAAATTTCAGATGTCGGATGCGAATCTTAAATTCACGAAGCCTGAGACTCGAATCCATATCGACAGGGATAAAGCCGCTCTGCTCGGCGTTTCGACCCTCGACGTCGGGCAGACCCTTCAATACGCTCTGTCCGGTCAGCGCATGGGGTATTTCTATATGAACGGGAAACAATACCAGATCATCGGCATGATCAACCGCCAGCAACGGAACAAGCCTCTCGACCTGAAATCTATTTACGTCAAAAACTCTGTACAACAGATGATCCAGCTTGACAATCTGGTTGATCTGTCGGAAAGTGTTTCTCCGCCGCAACTGTATCGCTACAACCGGTTCAACTCCGCGACAGTAAGTTCCGGTCTGGCTCCAGGCGTGACTATCGGTGAGGGACTTGATGAGATGGATCGGATAGCGAAAGAGACTCTTGACGACAGCTTCCGTACTGCTTTGGCGGGCGAATCCAAGGAATTTAGAGAAAGTTCATCGAGTTTATTTTTCGCTTTCGGCCTTGCGCTGGTATTAATTTTTCTGATTCTTGCCGCTCAGTTCGAGAGTTTCAAGGATCCGCTTATTATCATGCTGACGGTACCTCTTGCGGTCGCCGGTGCGATGATTTTCATGGCGTCAGCCGGCATCACGATGAACATTTTCAGTGAAATCGGCATCATTATGTTGATCGGTTTGGTAGCCAAGAACGGCATCCTGATAGTAGAATTTGCCAACCAGAGGCAATTGTCGGGCATAGGTCTCATGGAGGCCATTGAGGGAGCTGCCCGTCAGCGTATGCGTCCGATACTTATGACGAGCCTGAGCACTATACTTGGTCTTCTTCCCCTTGCATTTGCGAGTGCTGAAGGGGCGAACAGTCGGGTAGCGATGGGTGTTTCGGTTATTGGCGGGATGTTGGTATCGACTCTCCTTACGTTGTTTGTTGTGCCGGCGGTTTACACTTACTTTTCCACCGACAGGACAAAGAAGCAGTCCTAAGGCCTAAAAGTTTTTTCTCAAGACAAAAAAAATCCGCAAACAAATCGTCAATCTGTCTGCGGAAGCTCTCTGTTTCGGGTAGCGAGAGGGGGGTATGATCCCCCGACCTCATGATTATGAATCATGCGCTCTAACCAACTGAGCTATCTCGCC
>JAIRMH010000110.1 GCA_031258835.1 Tannerella sp. | reverse complement strand
AGAACGGAATTAGACACATAATATAGTTTTACCCCCCAAAGCGGCATACGTTGAATATCGGTATTTCGCCCTTTTTTTCTTGTACTAACTCAATAAAAACAAGGCTGTTGGATAAAATGCCCTAATAATTCGGACAAAACAGTATAACCGGGCTTTTGCATATTCCATATTTTTGTCTTCATATTTGTTTATTGTTAATTTAATTTCTATGAAGAAAAGATTATTCAAACTTTGTTTCCTATTCATTATAATGATAGGATTGTGTTCCGGAGCGTATGCACAAAAGACGGTAACCGGAACAATTACGGACGAACGCGGCGAAGAAATTATCGGAGCCAGCGTTACGGTGAAGGGTACTGTGAATGGAACCATTTCGGGTATATCCGGAAAGTTTTCAATCAGTGTGCCCGAAAAAGGAATACTGGTCATTTCCTACATCGGTTATCAAACGCAGGAAATACCGGTCGGTAATGAGACCAGCTTGCAGATACGGCTGAAAGAAAACGTAGAACAGTTGGACGAAGTGGTTGTCGTCGGTTACGGCGTGCAGAAGAAAGCAACGCTTACAGGCGCTGTTACGGCCGTTTCGGATAAGCAGCTACAAGACAAAGGTACGCTGTCTTCCCCTTTGCAAGCAATGCAGGGGCAAGTTCCGGGCGTTATTATTACCCGAAATTCGACGGCGCCGGGCGACGAAAGTTGGGGAATGAAATTACGTGGCGCCGTGTCGGCAAATAGCGCCGACCCATTGATTGTCATTGATGGCGTCGCATACGAAGGTACGAATGCCTTGCGTAATATCAATCCGCAGGATATTCAGTCAGTCAACTTTTTAAAAGATGCATCGGCAGCCATTTACGGCTCGCGTGCTGCGGGAGGTGTTGTGCTTATCACAACAAAACGCGCAGACGAAGGCAAAATAAAAATCGAATACAATGCCTCTTATTCGCACAAGCGGGTTGGTTTGCAGCCGCATCTGATGTCGATGGAACAATGGGCGGACGCGGTCTTGCAAGCCCGTACCAACGACGGCTATACCGAAAGCGATACATGGATTCAATATGCCAGACTCAGCAAGCAATATGCAGGCCGCTATATTGATTTCGATCGTAGCGCCAATCCTTTTCCGTCGGCTTTTACCGATGTAATGGATATGCCCTTTATGGATACAAACTGGACGGATATTCTTTTCGGCGACGCTTCATCAACGCAGCATAATCTCGCTCTTTCGGGCGGCACGAAAAAAAACCTTTATCGCCTTTCGCTCGGATATATGTTTGATGACAGTAACCTGCAATGGGGCAATAACAGCAATTCGCGCTACAACATTCGCCTGTCGAATGTGTTTCAACTGACAGACAGGATAAAGTTAGAGTCAATGATTGCTTACAACCGGCAGGATCAGGTTGTTCCGTCGAAATTAGGCAATGCGCTGACAAGCAGCTATCCACAGCCCGGACTGCCTGCCGCGACAATCGACGGCAAACCTTATTCGTGGGGAACGTGGCTGTCGCCAAACTGGTTTGCTGAGCTTGGCGGCGATAACAGATTGAAAGTATCGGAAGTGAACATCAGCGAACAATTCACATTCAACCTGCACAAAAATCTTGATTTGGTTGCTAATCTCGGATACAATACGTCGAGTGCTACGCGCGATATTAAAAATTTGGCTATCAAATCATTCAACTATGCGGGAACAAAGGAAAACGGAAATGTGTCGGTTTCACAGCAAGCCAATACCTCTTATGAAAAAACCGCTTCACGCAGGGATTTTTACAGTGTGTCGGCTTACCTCAACTACAATAAGGTATTTAATGACGTTCATAACGTGAATATAATGGCTGGAACGCAATATGAACTGACGCAATACGACTATTTCGGCGTTTCGGTAAAGGATATTCAGTCCTCGCTTGATGCTATTAATGGTGCGGGCGATATTACCTTGACCAATAATAGAGGTACGAAATGGCACGAAGCCATCATGTCGTACTATTCGCGTCTAAATTACAATTACAAGGAAAAATATCTTTTGGAAGGACTTTTGCGATACGACGGTTCGTCGAGATTCAAAGAAAACCGATGGGCATTGTTTTGGGGCATTTCGGGGGGCTGGAGAATTACCGAAGAAGCGTTCATGAAAAACCAGTCGGTATTCGACAACCTGAAATTAAGGCTTTCTTACGGTATCGTGGGAAATCAGAGTGGTATCGACCGCTACGAAGGGCAACAATTGTATAACTTCACTTCTCAAAGCGGAGCGTTGTTGGGCGACGGAAAGGCAACCATCATCAATACCAATGGGAAAATTGCATCATCGGGCCGCGAATGGGAGAAAATACACAATTACAATGCAGGCCTGGACTTCGGCGTATTGTCGAATCGGTTGACAGGTTCCATCGACTTGTTCCGAAAAGAGAACAACAACATGCTTATTACCATCACCTACCCCGGTATTCTTGGCGATAATGCGGGATATTCCAATCAGGGAAAATTTGAATCGTATGGTTATGAAGGCATGTTGAACTGGTCGGACAAAATAGGTTCCGTACGCTACAACATAGGAGGCACATTCACTTTTTACGAAAACGAACTGACCGACATCGGCGCAACATCGGTGCTTGCGCCGGGATTCAAAGATCAGCAGCAGGGTTACCCGCTCAACAGTGTTTTCGGATACCTGTATACCGGTAAAATCCAGACAGAGGAAGAACGGCAGGAATATTTATCCAAATACCTCGTCGGTAACACCATCGGATTGACCGACGCCGTACGTTTGGGTGATAATATGTTTGAAGATTCCAACAAAGACGGGATTTTGGATTATAACGACCTTCACTGGCTTGGCTCCGACGACCCCAAGATTTCATATTCCTTCAATATCGGTTTGAGCTGGAACAATTTTGATTTTTCGGCAATATTCCAGGGAGCCGGAAAGCGAACGATTTTCCGCACACAGGACAATACATGGACCGTGCCGATGAGGGGAGTTTACCTGAATGCAACCGATCAGTCGGTAGGCAATACATGGTCTACGGAACACAGGGATGCTCGTTACCCGACCTATACCAATAATGGAACGATTAACAACTACAATTATATCGCTTCATCATGGACGGCGGAAGACGGCTCGTATCTCAGGCTGAAAAATGTTACACTGGGATACAATGTTCCGGAGCAGATGCTCAGCAAAACAAAGGTTATCAGTTCATGCAGACTGTATGTTACGGGGACAGACCTTTGGGAAACGACAAAAATACACGACGGATGGGATCCCGAAGCAAGCAGGGGTGTTTCCGGTGTAGGACGTTTTCCTTTTGTACGCACTGTTACTTTCGGATTAAATTTGATTTTTTAACGTTTAAACATCAATAAAATGAAAAGAATAAAAATATCTCTATTAATAATGCTGGGATTGTCTCTGACAATGACTTCCTGCCTCGATTTAAACCCGCAGGACCAGCTTGCAGACGGAAATATCTGGGAATCGTCGAGCGATTTCAAGTATTTTGCTAACAATTTCTACGGATGGACGCGTGATTTTACACATATTTACAACGACGCTCCCCACTCCGACTTGCGTTCCGATTTGATTATACCGCTAAACAGCGTCAACGCTTTCAGCCACGGAAATAATTCCATAACAGAATCGGATGGAAACTATACCGGAAATTACAACAATATTCGTCGTACCAATTTGTTGCTGAAAAACGCAGCAAACTATACCGGAAACGAAACGATAGACCAATACGTAGGCGAAGCGCATTTTTTCCGCGCTTACTGTCATTTTGAACTGGTGCAACTTTTTGGCGACGTCATCATTGTAAAAGAGGTGATGGATATCAATTCGCCGGAAATGAACAAAGAGCGTGATGATAGAGGCGACGTCATTGATTTCATCATTCAAGACTTGCGCGATGCTACCGCAAAACTACCGGGAACAGCGCCGGAAAACGGTCGAATCAGCAAATATGCCGCTTACGCATTCCTGTCGCGTGTAGCCCTTTATGAAGGAACATGGCAGAAATTCAGAGGAAACGAAGCAAGGGGCAAAGACTTGCTTGGCATAGCTGCCGCTGCCGCAAAGGAAGTAATACTGAACGGAGGCTACGAACTGTTCAAACCTGCCGCATTGGGCGATATGGCTTATAAATATCTTTTTACCCTCGAAGACGATCAAAGTACGCCTGTGGCCGGACTTTCGAAATCAAGCAACAAGGAATATATTTTCTATCGCCGCCACGACAACGACCTGTCGCGTTTCAACATCAATATCACGCACGGCGCGGTAGGCAACGCTTTTCTTATCAACCGCAAATTTGTGAATCTGTATTTATGCAGCGATGGTCTTCCCATCGAAAAATCCACAAAATTTCAGGGTTACGCCACCATGATTTCCGAGTTTGTGAACAGGGATAACCGCATGAAAAACTGTTTTCTGCAAAATGGCGAAAAATATTGGATTAACGATGCAGGAAACAGCCGCATCGACTGGAAAGGAATGGATGGCGAAGATGCAAAAAACGCGCTTACATGCACAGCCAATCACGGTAGCGGTTATCAGAACAAAAAATGGGGTACCGAACGCGAAGTAATCGATTACTACGAAGGATACGATTTCCCCATAATCCGTTATGCCGAAGTTCTGCTCAATTACGCAGAAGCTGTATTTGAAAAAGACGGGACGATAAGCAATGAAGACCTTAATATGTCGCTAAACATGGTTCGCAGCCGCGTAAATCCGGAAATGCCGGGACTGAGCAACGAACTGGTCAACGGCAACGGTTTGGACATGCGTACTGAAATCCGCAGGGAAAGAACCGTTGAATTATATTTCGAAGGATTCCGCATCGACGATTTAAAACGATGGAAAACAGCCGAGACAGAAATGCCGCAGGATATTCTGGGTATAAAATGGGCTGGTACACAGTTTGAAACATCGTGGGGAACCGAAAGTTCCAGAGCTAAAAATGCCGAAGGATGCCTTATCATGGAAAGTGGACGTACGTGGTCGGAAAAGAATTATTTGCTTCCGCTACCTGCCGACCAGCTCCAATTAAACCCGAATCTGGGACAAAATCCAAACTGGGAAGTAAATTAATAATTTATAAATAACACAGCTATGAAAGTAAAGAATATTATTACAGGTTTTATCGTAATCTTGGCAGTTGCAGGTTGCGGTAAGGACAAGGACTTGGGAAGTCCTGCCGAAGAGGCAATAGCCATCTCGGCGATAAACATAGGAGAAACCGCCTTCGACGCAGATGCGGAAACCATCTGCCTGTTGAAAGGACAGGAAGTGCAATTGAATTACACCGTTTCACCGGCAGAAGGTGTCGCTTTTCCTGAAATAAAATGGAGTTCTTCCGATGAATCAGTTGTTTCTGTTAGTGAAACAGGTAAAATAACGGCAGTCAATGTCGGCACAGCCATTGTAAGGGTTACTCCCGCCATTGGTTTCGGCCCGGTTGCCGCAACGCCTTCCAGAACGGTGAGGGTGCTTGACCGTTATGTTTATATGAACAGCATAAGCATAACCGGCGGAACGCCGGACTTGATTGCAGTCGGAGAGAATCTTCAACTCGGTGCAACTTATACTACCGAATCAGGCGATCCTGCCACATTTATCCGCTATACATGGAGTAGCAGCCATCCGGAAATAGCCTCGGTGGATGATAATGGACTGGTAACAGGTGAAGGACAAGGCGAAGCAATAATTACCGCTACTGCCGACGACCAAAACCCCGGACAGAAACCTTCGGCGTCGGTAACTGTAGGCGTCAAGCAAACAACCCCGATAGAAACATTTGAAATTCCGAATGACCCCGAACTCGAAAGGCTCGGATACGGACAGGAATACCAGATTAGATTCAATGTTACGCCGGCTGATGCAACCGTTTCGTCAATCAAATGGGAAAGCGACAACGAAAGTGCAATCAGCGTGAGCAGGTCAGGCTTGCTGACGGTTGATACAATGGGCAGCGCTATGGCTGTTATCACGGCAACGGCGGGTAATATTGTGCAAAGAGTAAATGTGGCGGTGGCGCAAGGACGTTTGTGCTATTCATTTGCTGATCACTTTACGCCTTGGACGGTAACAACGGCCGATGCTGCCGTGCAATCATCCGATGGCGTAAAGACTACCATACAGATGTCAAACCCGACGAATGAAGGCTCATCAAAACACCGCGGCGACATCAATCTGGTTACCTCCGGCGGCAGTGCAACCATGGTAGCTTATCCGAATGTGTACCGTTATTTGGCTGTGAAAATACAATTCCCGACAGTGCTTGCTATGGGCGGCAACTCAAACGGTTGTATCAAGTTGGAAATGTTCGATAATCCGCGCACCATTGGCCCTGTTTATACGGGATCTACAACAAGCAACCAAAATAATGTATTCACCATTTTTGGCGCCGACGCCATTACTACCACAGCGCCGAATGTACTTGTGTTCGATTTGGTAGAAACAAAATGGAGTGGAGAATTCACCACAGGTACAGCTCCGTATAAGCTCGTTCAGTTCAAATTTGTCATAGCCGATTTCCCTGTCGCTGCACCTTGGACTTACGACATTTATTGGGTAAGGACTTTCAAAACAATGGAAGAATTGACAGCATTTGTCGCTTCTGAATAATAATAACGGAGTGTGAATATTATGAATAAAAAAGTAATGAAAATGGCAGGGTCAGGGCTTTTAGCCCTGGCCATTGCTTTTCTTTTCGCTTGCGGAAAGGAAGACGAACAACCGGATAATCCGGGAACGACCGGTGGTGTGAAAAGCATAACTCATCCCTGTATGTTGCATACCGAAGCCGACTTTGCTTTTGTGAAATCAAAAGTGCAGGCAGGCGAGCAACCCTGGGCAAATGCATTCGCGCATCTCGAAGCCAACAAACATGCCCAAAGTTCATGGCAAGCATCCCCCGTGAAAAAGTTAGCCCGCCTCGACGCCGGCAACTGGGCGACAATTGATCGCTGGATAAGAGAAGGCATCGAAGAAGACTGGTACAATGGTATTCATTCTAACTACACGCAACTGATGTACGACGCCGCTTCGGCCTATGCACTGGCCGTGCGCTGGAAAATATCGGGCAACTCCGCCTACGCTGCCACAGGAGTAAAAATCCTGAACGACTGGGCGAAAACCTGTACCGGATACATCGTCAATAAATCGGGCGCGCTCATCGACCCCAACGAAAATCTGATGGCCATTCAGGTATATCAGCTGGCCAACGCCGCCGAGATACTGCGCGATTTTAGCGGTTGGTCGTCTGCCGACTTTGAGGCGTATAAAAAGTGGATAGCGGACGTGTTCTACAAGCACGCCAGCAGTTTCCTGCAAGCAAAATCAGGCTGCGCCATGCACTATTGGCTCAACTGGGATTTGGCGCAAATGACCGCCATCCTCTCTATCGGCATCCTGACCGACGATGAATATAAAATAAATGAAGCCATCAAATACTTCCAAAGAGGGTTAGGCACAGGTAATATCAATAATGCGGTGCCTTTTGTCCACCAAGACCCAGACAGCAACGAACTGTTGGGGCAGAGTAACGAATCGGGACGCGATCAGGGACATGCTACGCTTTGCGTAAGTTTAATGGGCGCTTTCTGTCAGATGGCGAAAAATATAGGCGAAGACCTGTTTATACACGATAACGCCCGCGCGCTTGCCATGTGCGAATATACGGCAAAGTACAATATCGGCACAACGGAAAACAATAATATGGCGGTAAACTTCAAATACGAAGTTCCCTTTACCCCCTACACGAATTGCGAATACAGCCATCCGGCCATTTCGAATTCGGGCAGAGGTACTGTTAGACCTGCTTGGGAGTTAATTTTACGTTTGGCAAGCGACTATGGCAAATCCGCCATTTATTCACAAGAATGGGTAACGCTGATGCGCCAAAATGCAGCGCGAGGCAACAGCGACGGCGGACAGGGCGACTATGGGTCTAACAGCGGCGGTTACGACCAGTTGGGTTTTGGTACATTGATGTTTGCAAAATAAATGAAGAACAGCATAATTTAAATTATATATCATTATGGCAAAAAATATTTGGAAAATCTGGTTGCGTCAGAACTTCATGACGCGGGAAGTAGAAAACGATTACACGGGCGAAGTCTCGACGGTAGGACAAACGATTCGCAACGAAGACATTGCCGCGCTCATCGTCAAGGGTCGTTCCGAGCTGCGCTACGAGACGATTCTGGCGATCCTCAACGAACGCGACGGCATCGTACTCGACACGGTGCTCGGCGGCTCGTCGGTGCAGGACGGCGTGGTGCACATCGCGCCAAGCGTACAGGGGCTGTGGGTTGGCTCGGAACGGACGGTTGACCCCGACAAGCAGAAACCGTACGTGAGCGTCACGCCCACAAACGCGCTGCGCGACGGGCTGTCGGACGTACACATGGAAATACTCGGCGTGAAGGACAGCGGTGCATACATCGGCCTCGTGACCGACGCCGCCACAAAATCCGTCGATGGACACATCACCCCCAACGGTATCATCGTCATCACGGGCGACAAGCTGCGCATCGCGCCCGACGACGATCCCGAACTGGGCATCTTCTTCGTCGACGAAAACGGCGGTAAGACGCAGGTAACGCAAATTTCGCAGAACGACCCCAAAAAGCTTACGGTACTCGCCCCGAACTTGCCGGCGGGAACTTATACGCTGCAGGTCGTCACACGGTTTACAAGTGGTAATACGCTCTTAAATCTTCCCCGTACAATTGTTTACGATCTGCCGCTGATTGTCGAATGACGTCTGCCCGCATCGAGGTTAGACGTACTGCTGCGTCTAACCTCTTTGCCGGTCGGCAAACAGCCTCTTTGCCGAGCGACGAACAGCCTCTTTGCAAGGCGACGAATAGCCTCTTTGCAAGGCGACGAATAACCTCTTTGCAAGGCGACGTCGAGGTTAGACGCAAAACTAAACATCATTAATTTACTTCATATGTATTCATTAAGAAAAGTATCAATTACTTGTTTGCTTGGCATTTGTCTTGCCGGTCATGCACAGCAGATTACCGTATATCCCGCGCCCGACGGTGCGGAATTGAACGGCGACTTCACCGTCAGCGTACGACAGGGGACGCAGGCATGGAAAACGCTCCCGGCTTATCTTATCAATGTCGATGAAGTAAGAG
>JAIRMH010000085.1 GCA_031258835.1 Tannerella sp. | reverse complement strand
AGTTTGGAATAAGAACTGTAGACATTTGCTTTGAAATTCTGCAGATACTGGAGATTCACAAAAGTTTTGGAAGCATTATCAAGCTCTGTGGAAGAATGGATCTATACGTTTAAATACTTGCACAAACTGTACGAATGTCCGAAAGAAATAAAAGATAAAGAATTAAAAGAATTATACATCGAAGCTCAAATAAATAAATTAACAAAAAAAGAGATGAACAGATATAAACGAAGCGTACTGGAATACGATGATGTTCGCGATGCTGTTTCTTTTGCCGAAGAAAAAGGTATCAAAATCGGCGAACAACGAGGTCTCAAAATCGGCGAACAACGAGGTATCAAAATTGGAAGACTGGAAGGCAGACAAAAAGGAAGACTGGAAGGAAGACTTGAAGGCAGAGAAGAAGGCAGACAAGAAGGAAGACTGGAAGGCAAAAAGGAAGCACGAGTTCAAGTTATTAGAGACTGTTATTCACGAGGCATAAGCGTTAAACAGATTGCCGAATTTATGGGGTTTACAGAGGAAGAGATATTGTCCATGTTGGAGAATTAATTTGTAATAAAAACCTGTAGACATTCAGGGAAGCGAAATAAATAAAATATAACGAATAACCAATTACCTCTCGCAGGGAAACAAGGGGAAACATATATGTATATGTGACCTTTTCCCGAATATAAAAACGACATTTTGAAATGCACACGTGACGAGTAATAAAAACAGTAGAAAAAGTATCGTCTCTTCGGGACTTATGAGAGAGATAGTTCGTTGCCGTATGCTGAAGCATAATGTCATTAATTTAAGAAAAAAGGTTGTAGCACAGAGCATCCCAGCGGGATGCGTCGCTCGGTAGCCAACGGAATATAACCTCTTTTGCATCCGGTTAAGGATGCATCCCTAACGGGATACAGGAAACTGTCGAGACAACAGAGGCGTCAGCGATACGCCCCCGGCACACACCGGTATATTGTCGTCGTAGGGGCGTATCGCCAACACCCTTTATGGTGGATACTGTTATACTTTATTATTTTCACATCCTTTAACGCAAATTTTCTTCGCAAAGAGCGCAAAGTTTTGACTGTATATTAAAACCTCGCGTTCTTTGCGGTTTGACAAATTAAAAAGTGATTGATCGTTTATTAATAAAATAACACATTTCCCGTTAATATAATTTTGCTTTTATTAACATTTGAATAACAGTATAATAAAAAAAAGTTCAAAAAAAGATTAGTAATTAGTAAAAAAAGTTTCTTACATTTGCATCCGAATAAATAAAAACAAATATTTAATCCAATTATATGAATGTAAAATGAAACAGTTTTTCTCACATAATTCGCTGACAGATCAAGCAGTTAACTGTTGTGGCATGATTTTTGCAGAGAGAGAGAGAGAGAGAGAGAGAGAGAGAGAGAAGTAATCAAGCAGTTACAGGAAAGACTCTTTCGGAAAGCGACAAAAAAACATCAAACATCGCATACCCCCCCTGCTACATGTTTTATACATGCAGCTTTTTTTTCATATCACAATTCATCATGCGGATACAGTCGCATCCGGTGGCTTTAGCGCTCCGTCATGAAGAATCCGATTTTAATCCCGATAATAATAAAACAGTAATCACTTTTAAATAACAGAAAAATGGCAAATATGTTCCATCGCATAAAAGCGATACTTATTCCAAACCTTTTGACAGAAGATAAGAATGACTTCTATGCAAAAGTAATTTCCGAACGCACGATAAGCACATCGGAAATATGTGAATCCGCCGTAACACGCGGAAATGCTCCTACCTCTGTTGAGGCAATGAAAATCAATGTAGAATTGTTTTTCAAAGAGATGGAATACCAGCTGAAAGACGGATATTCCATAAATACCGGTTATTTTTCGGCAACCCCGCTAATCAAAGGGGTGTTTAATAACGCGAACGACAAGTACGACAAACTGCGACATTCTATTCACTTCCTGTTCAATCAGGGCGAAATCTTGCGTCGGGGACTGGACGAAATAGATGTAGAAATCACCGGAACAGGCGAAGCGGGTATCATCATCGTTGAAGTAATCGACGTGAAGACCGGCTCGGTAAACGGACGTATCACTCCCAACCGCAACCTGCGCATCAAAGGCAGCAAACTGAAACTTGCCGGAGATAATTCTGACGTCGGCGTGTACTTCGTCAACGAGACTACCGGCGAACAAATCAAAGTGGAAGCCGACGAAATCGTAGACAACAAACCGTCCGAATTAGTCATTGTCATTCCACCGTTAGAAGCCGGAATGTATCTTGTTAAAGTTACAACGCAATTCTCCGGAAACGCTTTGTTGAAAGAACCACGCTCTGTGACATTTGAAAAAACATTAACCGTCTTTTAATTAGAAGATGAAATGGTCGCAACGGAGATTTGCTATGAGGATATTAGTCGCGTCGCCAGCGAAGACACGGTCGCGTCGCCAGCGAAGGCGCGGTCGCGTCGCCAGCGAAGGCGCGGTCGTGTCACCAGCGAAGGCACGGTCGTGTCACCGGCGAAGGCGCGGTCGTGTCACCAGCGAAGGCACGGTCGCGTCACCAGCGAAGGCGCGGTTGTGTCACCGGCGAAGTCTCGGTCGTGTCCATAGCAAGTTAATCATGTCAACCGGAAGAATCACGAAAATCAAAATTCAGACAATGTAAAATAAAGAAGCCTATGGATTAGAAAAAAGAAAAACGATGAAAACCGGCTCTGTGCCGGCGGATGATGAAATGATATACTCATCCACCAAAATTAAATCAATTAAAAATTCTTAAAAAAATTTAAAATGAATAGTAAAAATTTAACAAAGAAAGTAATGAATATCGCGACAGCGATGTTATGTACCGGTCTCCTGTTATTTGCTTCGTGCAGAGAAGAAGAAAAAGACAGTAGCAAGGCGCATGATCCCTCGCAGCCGGTAGTACTGACTTCATTTAAGCCCGATTCGGGACGGATTTTGGAGATGGTGCTTCTGGACGGCGAAAACTTTGGTACGGATACTTCCAATATCAGAGTTTATTTTAATTCAAAGAGAGCAGTGACGCTCAGTTCGACCGGTACGCGCATTTTGGCGCTGGTACCGCGTCTGCCGGGCGATACCTGCGTTGTGAGAGTGGAAGTTGGCAGTAAACAGGCTACTTATCCCGATTTCTTCAGGTATAGGATTGAAGCCTCGGTTACTAATTTTACAGGTAATGGTAACAATGACCTTGTGATTGGACCTACGCCGAGAGAGTCTCAATTTGGAGTTGTCTACCTTGGCATCGACAAAGATGACAATATATATGCCACGGCGGATAATGAGGGCGGGATTCTCATTAAACTTAACGAAAAAGATAATTCGGTGATGGTAATCGCAAGAGCTTCCGACGGAATTAGCCCACGCTTCCAGTTATCCTCGCATCCGGAAACGGGTGTGATCATGATGGGCGCTGAAGGCGGTGGAAACAGGAACAATTTCCTTTTCTGCGACCCAATGGAAGGCTGGACGCCGAAAAGACGTTTTATCAAAGACTGGATTACAAACGATTTTCCTCTTCCTGAGAATAACAACAGCGGCGGCGAACGAAATTACGAGACCCATTATCACTGTCTGTACTGCAAAACGGACAGTTTTTATTACACCCGTTACACTCAGGGACAGTTAGTCAGGATAAACCCCAAAACCTGGATAGCCGAAGTCGTCTATATGACGCCTCAAGGCGTAGCTTATGGCATGGTGTTCCATCCCAAACGTCCGAGCGAACTTTGGATAGCTTATACTGAGGGCGACGGCGGGCATGCTATTTATACCTTAGATATAACCGATCCGGAGGCAACGTTCACAAAAGTTGGGGGAGAAAGTTATAGCGGATTTAGAGACGGTAAACTCTCAGATGCTCTGTTTTACGATATGAGGCAAATAGATTTCGACTTCGACGGCAATTTATTTATCGGCGATGGCGGTAATCAATGTATCCGTAAAATTGACACCGAAACCATGATAGTGGAAACAGTTATCGGAATACCCGGAGTTTCAGGCTCTAAAAACGGGAAAAAAGAAGAGGCTACATTTTTTCATCCTCACGGACTCGTTACAAATTCAGAAGGTATAATATTCGTAGGCGACCACCACAACAACAGTATAAGAAGAATAGCAATTGAGTGACGGGTGTTAAGTGTTGAGTTATGAGTTATGAGTTATGAGTTATGAGTTATGAGTGACAAGTGATATAAGTTTAACCGTACACATCATACATCATACATCATACATCATACTTCATACTTAATTACATCATACTTATAAAGCAATTATTAAAAGTTAAGAATATGATTAAAAATAAAAAGATTAACAATGCACTGATCAAACTGAGTTTTGTCGTATTTATGTGCATCATTGCGGCGTCTCTGTCAGCACAGAGCATTACCGTGAGAGGAAAAGTGACCGACAACAGCAATAAGGCTATGCCGAGCATAACGGTCGCAGTGAAAGGAAGTACCGCTCGAGTACTCAGCGATGCAAACGGAGAATACTCTATCAACGTTCCGGACAGGAATGCGGTACTTGTATTTTCTTTTGCAGACCATGAAACACAGGAAATTACGGTAGACGGGCAAACCGAAATCAATGTTTCGCTCAGGACTCGGCAAAGAGGACGCAACGTAGACTATGTCATCGAAGGCGTAATAGTTGATGAAACGGGAGAGCCGTTTGAAGGAGTTACACTGTATCTCAAAGACAGAATAACTTTAGGTACAACAAGCAGTTCCGACGGACGTTTTTCGATTAAAGCCGCCCGTGGAAATGTCATCGTCTTTTCTTTTGTAGGTTACGAAAAAGTCGATTACATTGTTTCCGAAGAAAAGAAAGACGTTGAAATCCAGCTCATACCGGAAGCGGAACAGATGGACGAAATTGTCGTTGTGGGATTAGGCTCCCAGCGCAAAATTTCGTCGCTGGCAGCCGTAACTTCTGTCAATACCAAAGACCTGCAGGTGCCGGCGCCCTCGATAACCAACATGCTTGGCGGTCGTGTGGCAGGTATCATTTCCATGCAGTACAGCGGCGAACCGGGCGAGAATCTTGCCGAGTTCTGGGTACGCGGTATCGGGACATTCGGAGCCAACGACAAAGCCTTGGTGCTGATTGACGGACTCGAAGGCGACATTAATTCGATAGACCCTGCCGACGTCGAAAGTTTCTCAATATTGAAAGACGCTTCGGCAACGGCGGTTTACGGTGTACGTGGAGCCAATGGAGTGGTTATCATTACTACAAAACGCGGCGAAGAAGGCAAACTGAATATCACCGGCAGAGCCAACTTTTCGGTTTCGCATCTTAGAAACCTGCCCGAATATCTCCGCGCTTACGATTATGCAACATTAGTGAACGAAGCTTACGAACTGAGAGGCGATAAACCTCTGTATGACGAGATAGAGATGGCAGTTATCCGCGACCATCTCGACCCTGACCTCTATCCCGACGTCAGCTGGCAGGACGAAATTCTGAACAAACTTTCGTTCAAACAGTCCTATTTTGCCAGCATCAGCGGAGGCGGAAGCATAGCGCGATACTACACCAGCATCGGAATGAGCGACGAAACAGGCGCATACAAAGCCGAAAAGGGAAATCCATACGCTACAAATGCCGGATACAGCACATATTCGTTCCGTATGAATCTCGACATCAATCTCTCGAAATCGACAACGCTTTATTTCGGAAGCGACGCTTTCATGTCGATAAACAACAAGCCCGGACAGGTAAACACTCAGGACAGGGGCAACTACATCTGGGAAGCCCAGTCGAGACTTACGCCGCTGATATTCCCCGTTCGGTATTCAAACGGGCAGTTACCGGCTTCCACTACAGAACTGTTTTCGCCATACGTGATGATTAATCAGACCGGAAAACACTCCGACCAGAACAACAGGCTGCTGTTGACCATGGCGGTCAGTCAGGACCTGTCGGCGCTTATCGACGGCTTGAAAATAAGAGTTCAGGGCGCTTATAACCGCGACGGAAGCCTGACGGAAACACGCTTTCGTATTCCCGACCTTTACTTTGCCGAACGCGAACGCGACAGGACAGGACAGTTAGTCACACGCAGAGTAGTTTACTCTCAAGAAGTGACGTACAGCCATCCCGTTCAGGCATACAGAAAATATCACTTCGAAGGGACGCTGAACTACGATCAGGTATTTGGAAAACGGCATCGCGTAGGAGGACTGATTTACTACTACATGAGCGACCAGCAGAACACGAAAGACCTGACCGAAAGCAGTCTCAGCGGTATTCCGATACGGTATCAGGGACTGTCGAGCAGGCTCACCTACGGATACAAAGATACGTATATGATAGACCTGAATTTCGGATACACCGGATCGGAAAACTTTATGCCGGGCAGACAGTTCGGATTTTTCCCGTCAATAGCGCTCGGATGGTCGCCTTCGGCATACCAGTGGGTGAAAGACAATCTCAAATGGATAAACTTTCTGAAGATAAGAGGCTCGTATGGAACAGTAGGTAACGACCGTCTTGCCGGCGATACCCGATTTCCATATCTCTCGCGAATATCTCAGGGAATAGCAAGTCCATGGGGAATGGGCGCAATTGTTGAAACCGTAAATATCGGGTTCATGGGCGCCGACAATCTGCGCTGGGAAAAAGCCATTAAAAGCAACATCGGCGTTGACGCTACTTTCTGGGACAAAAAAATATCGCTTACCGTGGACTTTTTCAACGACCAGCGCGACGGTATATTCCAGCCCAGAGTTCAGGTACCCGACTATATCGGTCTCGTAACCAATCCTTACGGCAATGTCGGGAAAATGAAAAGCTGGGGTTCCGACGGTAACATTTCTTTCACTCAGGACATCAACAAAGACATCAGTTTTACCCTGCGAGGCAATTATACCTTTGCGCAGAATCTGGTGGAAAACTGGGAGGAAGTAAATCAAGCCTATCCATATAAAGAATATAGCGGCAAGCCTCATGAGTTTGTAGCCGGATATCAGTGTCTTGGATTTTTCACCAGCGAAGAAGACATACGTTACAGCCCTGTACAGTTCGGCAGCAACAGAAATCTGCGACCCGGAGACCTCAAGTATAAGGATATAAACGGCGACGGAAAAATTGACGAAGAAGACAGGGTTCCTCTGAGTCTCAAGTCGATGTATCCAACGCTGATGTATGGCTTCGGAGGTGAGTTCCGCTATAAAAACATTTCTGTCGGCGTACTGCTGAGAGGAACAGGTAAAGTGGACTATTTCCGCAACGGATGGGGATACATGCCTCTCGAAGGAGGATCTACCGGAAACATACTCGTTCAGTTCAAAGATCCGGCTACTCGATGGATACCACGAGAATACGCCATAGCTCACGGTATAGACCCAAATCTGGCAGAAAATCCGAACGCCAGGATTCCAAGACTGCAATACGGAAACAACACCAACAATTCGCAACTCTCGGATTTCTGGAAAGGCGACGCCCGCTATCTGCGTCTGCAGGAAATAACGGTTAACTACAATTTCAACAACAAATTCCTGAAAAAGCTGGGAATTTCTTCCATCGATTTGCAGTTCGTTGGCAACAACCTGTATGTATGGGACAAGGTTAAAGTGTTTGACCCCGAACAGGCTGACAAAAAAGGAGAGGTTTATCCTATTCCTGCCGTATACAGTCTGCAACTGTATATAAGGTTATAATTACATGATTTCATGATTTCAGATAAATTAAAATGATATGAATAATATATTGATAAAATTTAGAGAAAGCTGTTCCGTATCCATATTGAGACTGACGGGACTGCTGTTAACGGTTATGGCGTTCGCATCGTGCAACTTCCTCAATATCGACGATTATATCGACGAACAGTTGAAGTACGATACAATATTTTCCAATAAAAGGTATATCGAAGCGTACATGTGGGATGCGGCTAGCAAGTTTCCGGACGAAGGAGCGCTGTTCCGAGGAACTCACGACGGCGGCCATATCTATGACAACGACATGATGTACACTCCCGGTCCGATGGCTACCGACGAAGCATTTTGTCTGTACGGTACGGGTGAATTTCATGGCATGGCTTACGTTATGGGCGAATTGAACGCCGACAATCTCGGCTCTCTGGGCAGGTGGCACAAGTACTATCAGATAATTCGTCAGTGCAACACTATTTTTGCACGTATCAACGAAGTCGCCGACTGGGATACCGAAAAGGAACGAACGAATATTCTGGCAAACACACGCTTCATACGCGCTTATGCCTACTACAATCTCTTACTCAACTGGGGCCCGATAGTGATTCTCTACGACGAAATACCGGGCAACAACGAAGAGATGGAATATTACGACCGCCCGCGCGACCTTTACGACGACTGTATGGAGTACATTTGCAGCGAATTTGAAGAAGCAGCCAAAATCCTGCCCGACAAATCTCTGTCAATAATGGACTTCGGCGTTCCGACTAAGGGAGCGGCGCTGGCGCTGGTGGCAAGGTTGAGACTGATGCATGCAAGCCCTCTTTTCAACGGCGGACAGATTGCTCGAACGTATTACGAAAGCTGGACTCGCAAAACCGACGGTAAGCATTACATCGCGCAAGCGCCAGACCCAAAGCGATGGGCGGTAGCAGCGGCGGCTGCCAAAAGAGTGATGGATATGAAAATCAACGGACTGCCGGCATACAAACTGTACACTGTCGAAGAAGATGAATTTACGTCCAAACTTCCGGAGAATGTCGACGACCCTGATTATCACAACAAATTTCCGGATGGAGCGGGAGGAATCGACCCCTACCGTTCATATTCCGAAATGTTCAACGGCGAGGCTGTTGCATACGTGAACCAGGAATATATCTGGACAAGAAACTCCCTCGCAGTCATGAACGATATCCGCCATTCTTTCCCGCTCTCCATCGGCGGAAATAACGGAATGTGCGTCACACAGAAAATCGTGGACGCTTACGAAATGGCTGACGGATGTCTGAGAACTGCCTCAAGCCGCGACTATCCGTACTTAGAAACGGGATTCACAGATCTCAGCGTCGAATTTTCGGGATACAGGCTCAACGACGGAGTTTCCAACATGTACGTCAATCGCGAAATGCGATTCTATGCTTCAATAGGCTTCAGCGAGTGTTTCTGGCCCTGCCTGTCAACAAGCAGCAATGAATACAAAAATCGTACAATCAGTTACTACAGCGATTCCCGAGACGGAAGAACAGGCGCAGGACAGTCTTCAAACTATCCGATTACGGGTTATGTCATCAAAAAATTCATTCATCCGAACGATGCCCTTAGCGGTCCAAACGCACTGGTTACCAGTAAATCGTTTCCGATAATACGCTATGCCGAAATTCTGCTCTCTTACGCCGAAGCGCTCAACGCTATCGAAGGAAGTTTTACCATCGACGTTGACGGAACGCCGCAGACTTTCACCCGCGACGTAAACGAAATCAGGAAAGCTATCAATCAGGTGCGCTACCGCTCGGGACTGCCGGGACTCACCGACCTGAACAATCCTGCAGACGTCCTTGCCAAAATCAAAAAAGAACGTATGGTTGAGTTTCTTTTCGAAAACCGCCGATATTTCGACGTGCGTCGATGGGGAGACTACGAAGAATCCGAATCTCAGACAATAACGGGAATGAATACTGCCGCTCCTGCAAGCAGCTACTACGTAAGAGCGGTGCCTGCAAATACGCGTATAGGAAACAGAATTGTCAACAGAAGAATGATATTCCTGCCGATTCCTAAACAGGAACTGAAACGCCTCCCTTCGTTTGACCAAAACCCGGGATGGTAAAATGGATTTTAGATTTTAGATTTTAGATTTTAGATTTGGGCAATGCCGACTGGTAAATCTCAGCGTGCGTAAGCAATCTTAAATTTGAAATTAATTAATTAATTAAAAATTATAATGATGAAGATTAGATACATTATATTAATGGTATTAGCGGGAGTAATGACAATTTTCTCCTGCGACAATGACGAACTGTTCGAAAGAGAACAGTATAAGAAAACGTTTGCTCTGTTGAGCGACGATGATGGATTCAATATCTTTAGCGAAGAGCATGACCTCGAGCTGACCGATTCGCCGGGATTTATCTCTGCTATATGCGGCGGTTCCCTGCCCACCGAAAAAGATATCAATATCGCCATAATAGAGGACGACGACCTGCTTGCAGATTACAACAGCCGCAATTTTGGCGATGAAACTGGAAAACATGCCCGCCGGCTGCCTCAAAGCAATTACGATATTGCAAAATACAATATCACTATTCCTGCCGGAGAACGGAAAGGGCTTATGTCGATAGAAGTAAATGCAAACGGTCTGTCGCCCGACTCGGTATATATGCTCCCTTTGAGCGTAGCTAGATTCTCGTCCTACGAGATGAATCTCGACAAAAGAACGGTTCTGTATCGCGTATATATGAAAAACTATTACGCTACAAATACGTCGGAAGTAAATTACAATTATCGCAGCAAAATCGATGGAATCAATTACATTGGACTTAAGCGAGTTTTTCCGGTACATGGAAACAGCGTGCGAATCATGGCAGGCAATATTTCTTTTGAATCGAACGAGAATATTATTAACTCCGGAGCGATTGTGCTTACCGTCGACGAAAACAACAATGTACAGATAACGTCATGGAAAAATATGACAGTTACTCAAATCGACGGCGACCCCGACTTTCCGAATACTTTTTCGATAGTCGACGACGGGTATAATAAATACAAGACTTTTCTCCTCCACTACAAGTATTCTGTTAACGAAGAGGAACATGATATACAGGAAGAGTTAAGGATTGAATTTGAAGAAGAGATTAAATATTAATAACATGAATGAAATGAAAACAAGCAAGTATTTCAGTATTTTATGCACTGTTCTGTTGACGAGCCTGATCTCGGGATGCGCCGAATATGCCAAATATCCCGAATATGTAACAACGAGTCAGATTTTTGTAAATAAAAGTCTTCTGAATATGTATGTAGGGGACGAAGTTCAAGTCTCGGCAAGTCCTGCCGACGTAGCGTTAAAATGGACAAGCAATAACGAACAGGTTGTCACCGTAACCCAGACAGGGCTGATAAAGGCGGTAGGCGAAGGTACTGCGACTGTCAGTATCGAATACGAAGGATACGAAACAAAAAAGATCGATATCCGAAGCTTTATATTTATTCCCCTGGACAGCATCTATGTGCCGGAAACCGAGATATTAACAGCTACAAACTTTTTTACGCAGCTGCAGGCGGTTATTGTACCTGCGGACGCAACAGACGTCGTTATGTCGTGGCGTTCGGAAGACCCCAAAATCGCTACGGTAGATAATGACGGAATGATGATGGGAGTATCAGGCGGTAAAGTTAATATCATTCTTTCCTCCGGCGATTATGAAAAAGTCATATCCGTCACAGTATTTCCATCGGACAAATTAGACAAAACCGGATGGACGGTCGAAGTATCCGACGAATCAGCTGGTGATGGCGGCGGTAAAGACGTGATTATTGACGGCAGATGGGATTTAAACAACTGGTGGCATTCACAGTACAGTCCCAATGTAGAGCTTCCCCACTGGGCAGTCATTGACATGAAAAAGCGGCACATTGTAACCCGGATAGCAACTTTACGGCGTAAAGAGAACAATCCTAAAACGCTTGAGTATTACGTCGGCGACAGTCCCGACGCTGATTCCCCTTCCTGGATAAAAGTAGCGCAGGGATCGTATGCAAGCAGCGGCGAGCCTCATGATTTGACCCTGAATGTCACACGGTTTGTTGCCGGACAGTATCTCAAACTTTTCTTGAAAGACTCGTTCGTCCCGCCCTACACAGGAATCTGTGAAATTGATGTTTACGGTGTTGAAGAATGATGTTACACATTAAATTGATTTAAAATGAAACGAACATTTTTATTTTTATTGACAGGGCTTGTATACCTGACAGGTATAACAGGCTGTGAAGACGAGACCAACAAGACGGAGGACAATGGCGGCGTGCCACTGACCGCCATTACGGTCAATCCCGCGAGCCTCACAGTTCCCGTGGGCAGCAAAGGTCAAATAACGGCAACGCCCGTTCCTGCCGACGCTACCGGCGTGTGGTTTGAATGGTCGTCGGAAGACCCAAGTATTGCAACGGTTTATCAGGATGGATCCGTACTTATCAAAAAGTACAAAGCCACTCCTGTAACCATTACCGTAAAAAGCGGGACGATAGAAGCAAAGGTCGAGGTATCGTCCCAAAGAGAACCGATGACCGGCATTGTTGTGGTGGATTCCATACGACTGCCTGTCGTTGGCTCGGTTCAACAGATAATTGCGACGCCGGTACCGGCAAATACTACCGATTTGTTTATCTGGACATCGTCAAACCCGGATGTGGCAACAGTTGATGAAACCGGTAAAGTAACATCCGTATCGGAAGGAACGGCCTATGTCACCGTCAAGGGTGGCGACATAGAAGAAACAGTCGTGGTCTCAGTCGGACTGGAAAATCTTATTTTAGACGACAATATTCCTCGCATGATATTTGTTGGTGAAAGTCTGCAAATGACAGTAACGACTGTTCCCGTCGCTGATCTGCCACCCGGCTGGGCAACATGGACTTCGTCAAATACGGCTGTGGCAACAGTCGATGCTGACGGCAATGTAACGGCTGTTTCAAGAGGTACAGCCGACATCTCTGTCAGTTACGGTCAGATTGTGAAAACTGTCACTATTTCTGTCTGGCTCGCACAAAAAATCGACAAAACGGGATGGTCAGTAATAGACTGGTCAGACCAAGATGCTGGCGACGGAGGCGGAGTGACTATGCTTATCAATAACAGTCTTAACGATTACTGGCATTCGCAAGGTGGTACGGGGTTTCCTCACTGGGCGGTTATTGACATGGGCGTTCCGACAGAGATTGTAAAGATCGATACACACCGGCGCCATGTGAATGATGATATAGGTGGTGATACAAAAACGGTGATATACTATGTCAGCGACATCCCAAGTCCCGACTTCGAGTTGTGGACAAAAATCGCCGAAGGCACATATCTTACCGCAAGAGAAACAAACCATTTGATGACTTTGAAAACCTCGGTTATAGTTTCCGCCAGGTATCTGTTAATATATCTGCCCGACAGTCACAGGTCGACGTATACCAGCGTCTGCGAAATAGACGCGTATTACGGGTTGAAATAGAATCGGTCGTCGTTTGACTGATTGATTGACTGATTGAATTGCGAAAACCTGACAGTTGTAAAAGCTGTCAGGTTTTTTTAGTCGTCTCGACAGTC
>JAIRMH010000144.1 GCA_031258835.1 Tannerella sp. | reverse complement strand
CCTGCGCATTGCGATTACGGGTAAGCGTACCGTCGGCGGCTTTGGTTTGCATGTTGACCACTTGAAAGATATTGATCAAGTCGGCCTTTTCGCCGAGGATCTCCACTTCCGTATTCACTAATTCCTTACGAATTTCCGGGCCTTGAGTAGCCGACACATACAGGCCGTTTTTTTCGGGGTCGTACTTTTTGCCCAGAATGGCGCCTGTGATAACGGCTCGCAAATACACCAATCCTGTGTTTACGTTCCAGCCGCGTGCTGCAAAGCCGGCAGCTACACGATTATAGCGCGTCACAATATCTTCCACCGTTTCGCGCTTCAACTCGAGGCCTTCCTCCATGAGGGCGTCTATCAATCCCGACTTGTCGATTTTACCCATTGACGACACAACGGCGATCATATCGTTCGGGTCGGGCGTCAGTTCATTCTTTCTGAGCAAGGTTTTTAAAATGTTCTTCATTTCTTTTTTCCTTTTTTATACTTTATACCTGTTTAAAAAAGCCGCGAATCACACGATGGCAACCCGCGGCTTGACTGTTTACCGTTTAATATCCCGGATTTTGATCCAGATTCGGATTCAGGATCAGTTCCGAGTCGTTGAAGGGCCACAGCCGGAAATGGTCTTTCCACACGGACGCCAGTCCGAGCGGATCGGTGAGGGAAAGAATGGTGGATCCGTACTCGTTCCACCGCCTTAAATCGAAGAAATGATGCCGCTCGAATGCCAGTTCGATGCTGCGTTCATACTTGATCAGGGACAGTTTTTCAGCGTCGGTCATGGTGGCAACGTTGGTCACTGTTGCCATTCCCACGCGGCTACGGATCAGGTTAATGGTGTTGTCTACCACACCCTGCGTCAGTCCGCCTGTTCTGAATTTGGCTTCGGCATACATCAGCAGTACGTCGGCATATCTCAAATGGATAATTCCCTGCTCGCTGGTGCCGTTAATATGCAAATCGGTCATCGTATTCAAAGCCGGGTCCAGGAACTTTTTCATATAATATCCTCCCGTCAACGACGGTTCCCACGAAACGGGAGCGCCCTCGGAATCGTACCAGATTTCCTCCGGCAAACGAACGGTCATGTAAAAGCGCGGGTCGCGGTTTTGATAGTCGGAACTCGTCAGGGCTGATTCGCTAACAGGTTTTCCGTCGCTCATCAAATAACTGTCTACAAACTCCTGACGTGGAACAGACATCGCCGAATGAACCAACTCCCGGCTCATACTGTGTGCAAATTCAGGATACTTGAATTCGCTGGCCAGAATTATTTCCGAATTAGGCTGTCCTTTTTTCCAGAACATTTCATCGTACTTGGGCGCCAGTTGATAATGCCCGGAGGATATTACGGCTTCGAGCACGCTGGCGGCTTCATCCCAGCGTTCGTTGTGCAGCAGGATCTTGCCTTTCAGCGTTCTGGCGGATCCCTTGTTGGCATATCCCTGATAGGGGCCGTCTTCAAGCGCTGCAATGGCCTGGTCCAGTTCCTTGAGGATATATTCCAGGATTTCCGCTTTGCCGGACTGTTTGATCTTGGAGCTTTCTATGTCCTTCAATGCCTCCTTGTACAGGGGCACGCCGCCATACAGTTCGGTCAGATAGAAGTAATAGTAGGCTTTGAAGAATTGAGCGTCGGCAATGTATTGCGCTTTTGTACGGTTGCTAAACAGAGCGTCGTCTGTCGCTTCTACGTATTTGACCAGGTCGTTGGCCGTGGCGATGACTTTATAGGCATTGCTGTAAAAGCCGGTAACGATTCCGCCTGTTGATGAATTCAGCGAACCTCTGAATACCTCGTTTTCTCCATCAAAATTCTTGCTGTCATACAATTGATCGGTCATTCCGTCCCATTCGGTCACGCGACCGTTGAAGAGGTTATTGGTCGCATGACTGTGATACATTCCGATTCGGGCATGCTGGATTTCCGCTTCGGAACGAAAATAGGTTTCGGAACTTGCACTGTCATTCGGGGCGAGATCCATGTCTGCACATGAATAAAGGGTCATCAGTGCGATAACTCCTGTTATAATTCTATATTTTTTCATCGTAATTTCATTTTAGAGATTCAAAAAATAAGGTTTAATCCAATACTATAGGTTGACAACTGCGGGAAAACAGCTATACCGTTCGACGTTCTTTCCGGTTCTCCATCAAATGAAGAGAAGGTCAGGATATTGTCGCCGGACAAATAGACGCGAAACCGGTCAATCCCGATCCGCTTGCATACATTCCCCGAAATACTGTAACCGATTTGAAGGTTTTTTAATCGCAGGTAGGATGCGTCCTGCAGGAAGAAAGTGTTTGTCTGTCCGTTTATCGGAGCATAACTGGTCCAGTTGGCTACATTATAGATGGCCGGCATTGAATTGGTGGAACCTTCTCCGTCCCATGCATTTCTCCATTTTGCCAACGGAGGCGTTCCCTGCTGGAACGGTTCGATTACATTTCCGCTAATGTAAAGTTTCTTGCCTGCAACTCCCTGCCAGAACATGCTCAGGTCGAAATTCCGCCATGCCGCATTGAAATTCAACGAATAGGAGAATTTCGGATGCCTGCCGGGGATAAACACTTTGTCGCCGGTTCCCGGCGTGACGGTAATTTCATTGTCGCCATTGGTATTGGCAAAGATCAAATCGCCCGGTTTCGTTTGAGCCCGATAGGGTTCGTACATGGGCAAAGTATTTACTTCGTTCCAATTTTGATAAATCCCGATCCATTCCAGCACATAGAATTCTTGATACGGACGTCCTGCTACCTGGCTGCCTGTTGTTGACCATGAATTGGTTTTGATCCTGGTGACTTTGTTCCAGTATTTATCGAAAATAAAGTTGACGTCATAGCGGAATTCGTTTATTTTCCCCTGATGAGTAAGCATCAGTTCGATTCCTTTGTTTTCCATCTCCTTGTAATTGTCCTGCGGAGCGTTTTTTCCTACGCTGGCCGGTATTTGCGCCGTAGCGTGTCCCCCTTTGGTCGTTCGCCTGTACACGTCCAGCGCGAGTCCGAACAGTCCCTGCTTCATGGAGAAATCCAACCCGAGCGTATAGTCGGTAACCGTTTCCCACATCAGGTTACGGTTCGCAAGGTTTTGGGATTTGACGCCTGTCTGCAAGTCGCCCTGTACGGGGATGTTCACGTAGGATAACGTTTCCTGATACGGATACTCGCTCAGTGCATTCTGGTTACCCAACTGTCCTGCCGAGAGGCGAAATTTCAGATTGTCGAGCCATGTTGCGGATTGCATGAAACTTTCTTCCGAGAGACGCCAGCCTGCCGATGCGCTTGGGAAGATGCTCCAGCGATTTTCGGGCGACAGTTTGGACGTCCCGTCATAACGGATGTTTCCTTCCACCAGATAGCGTCCTTTAAAATCGTAGTTCAAACGTCCGAAATACGACTGCACCACCCATTGTCTGGTATATCCCGACATACTCTGTCCGCTGGCGCTGCCTGCATTTATATCCGTAGTGGTTGATGTGGTATAGTTTTCACGGCGGATACGCTTCGTTTCATAACCCATCGTTTGCTGTTCATAACCGGCAATAGCGGAGATGTGATGGTTATTGGCTAAAGTAATATCATAATTCAATATGGAATTGAAAACCAGATTGGACTGCCATTCATTG
The DNA here is from genome assembly GCA_031258835.1 of Tannerella sp. Classification (GTDB taxonomy): domain Bacteria; phylum Bacteroidota; class Bacteroidia; order Bacteroidales; family Tannerellaceae; genus Tannerella. The sequence continues at coordinate 2,682 of JAIRMH010000144.1, read as the reverse complement.
TTATGATAGATGCCGAGGTCGTTTCCTTCGAACTGTCCGTAAAATTCATTGGTGGTAAAGGTGTAGCCATCTACTATATAATTGGAATGGTATTTCCGCGTTTGATTCCACACCCAGGCGCCTGTGGTTTTCCACACAAGTCCTTTGAACGGACGGATTTCAACAAAAGCCTGTGTATTCAGGTTGTATTTTTTGACCAGATTCCGTCCTTCATTATCCAGTACCATTTGGGGGTTTCGATTCCGCCAGATATCCGGTATGTCTCTTGCCGTATACCGTCCGGAACCGTCGGACAAATACGGCCCCATCGTGGGGGGAAACATCATGATGTACTGCATGATCTGATCCTGACTGTCGGAGGTAGGCTCTTCCATACTCGAATAGATGAAACTGTTGTTGGTTCCGATCCTGATATATGGATTGACGTCGAAATCCAGATTCAGCCGGGCAGAATACTGATTGTAATAATGCCTGTCCACTACGCCGTCCTGATTCATATACCCCACTCCAAAGTAATAGGAATTGTCTTTCCCGCCGCCTCTGGCAGCAACCTGATAATCCTGTCGCACGGACGTCTGGAACATGGCGTCCATCCAGTTGTAGTTCGGGTAGCGCGGATCGCCGGGCGAAGCGTTCCGGTAGGCGTCAATTAATGATTGAGAATAACGAACCGACGGGTCGAAGTCGCTATGATCGGCGCCTTTATTGAACATTTCCATGTATTCTACCGAATTATAGATATAATCGGGCAGCCGCGTCGCCTTCTGGAATCCTACTTCCGCTTTTACCTCTACTTCCCGGAAATCGTGCCGTCCCTTTTTCGTGGTAATCAGGATGACGCCGTTGGACGCCCGCGAACCGTAAATCGCCGCCGAGGCTGCGTCTTTCAACACGGTCACGCTTTCCACATCCTGCGGATTAATCTTGTCCAGTGCGCCTTCTATACCGTCGATCAACACAAATGGATTCGAATTGCTGAAACTGCCGATACCTCTCAGGTTGATGGAAAAGCCCTCGCTTCCGGGCTGCCCCGAACTTTGAGTGATATTCAAACCGGCTACCCTGCCCTGCAACAGCGAAGCGCCGTTCGTAACAGGCCTTACCGACAATTCTTTGGAATTAACCGTAGACACGGAACCCGTCAAGTCGAGTTTTCGCTGCATGCCGTAACCCACGACCACTACTTCTTCCAGCGCCTGTGCGTCTTCCTGCAGCGTGACGGTCAACTGCGTCTGATTCCCCACGGCGACCTCCTGCGTAAGATATCCGATAAAAGATACCGTCAGCGTCGCCCCCGGCGATACGTTCAGGCTGAATTTGCCGTCCGTATCGGTTGTCGTTCCGTTGGCCGTTACGTCTTTTTCCACCACGTTCGCTCCGGCCACAGACACGCCTGCCGGATCGACAACCGTACCTGTGATGAGGACTTTGCTCTGCTGCGCTTCGGACGCTTCCGAAGAATCGCCACTGAGCGCGTTTGCCGTCCATACCCCCGTCATCAGGAAGAAAACGGACAGCGTCATGATATTTACAAGTTTTCTAAGTTTGGCATTTTTTTTGCCGTTTATCAATTTGTTTTTCATATTTATTTATTTATTTAATTACATGATTAACTTATTTATTTAATTATTTAATTATGGTACTTTTCTTGTTGTAAGGTTGACGCGACCGGAAGACGTTACCGGCGTTTTCCGGTCGTTTTGGCGTCATTCGTTCATTCCGGCTTTTTCCATAGGCATTTCGTTTTTAAAGGTGATGTACTGTTGTTCTCTATATCATGAGGTTGGTGATTTTTTTCATTCAGGCGGGTGAACCGCATGTTTCGGTTAAAAAGAAAGCGTTCCCCATTGAGGAGTCTGTTCCTGCCTTCGTAAGACGGGAGAGGACACAGGGCGCGCTCCTTCCGTAACGACGCAAGGCACGACCGGACATGGAAATCCCTGCCGGCGACATGGGTGGACGTCCGTTGGGGGGAATAAAAAAATCCTGCGTCGCTTTTTTCCATAAAAACGACCATCGGGAAGTATGGTTTAAAAAAATTATTTTTGTTACCTTTCGCGCACGCGCGTATATTATATAGGTATAGCTTAGGTAAGTCTCTCTCTCTCTCTCTCTGCAAATATCGTGCCAAAGCCCGCCGTTATTGGGCTTTCAAGAGGATTATATGTGAGAAGAATCGACATTTTTTTTAATTGAATTTTCATTTTAAAACGGGACAAATATAAACATGATTTTTCAAAATCCAAATTTTTTTTGAAAAAAAATGAAAAAAAATATGTAATGTCTTGTCGGATTTTTATAAATGCGTCAAAATAAAGCGTTTAAAAAAAGCGCGAAGGTAGAGGCGAAAGGCTTTCAGGTGAAAACCATCTTATCGGGAAGAAATACACAGTTGGAACAGAAGGAAATAATTGCCGGCTGCGACATTGTATCCGCAGGGCTTTCCGTAAAACCTGCTGCTTTTCAAAGAAACCGTTCCACCATTTTAAGGCTTTTAACCTCGCGTTTTTTACGTTAATTTCGGCTTTGTATGAAGCAGCCTACTTTTTACGGCGCCACCCAGATTGTTATTGCCAAATCGGTTCGTTACGCCAATTGTTAAAAAAGCCGTATTTATAGATCGGGACATTGGGATAATCATTGATTAAATCAACGATTCGTTGTTTCATCTCATTTGAACGG
>JAIRMH010000324.1 GCA_031258835.1 Tannerella sp. | reverse complement strand
TTAACTGCAACGAAAACACAACGCTTACAATCTGTACAATCCATAGCAATGCCGTTAATAAAACAGAATAGACCACTGCCAACCTCAGCTCTTTCTTTTCGTCTGTCGCCTGATCATTCATAACAGAACAAATGTACACGAATTTTTCGACATTACACACAGGCAAATATAAATGTCAAAAAGATATTTATCTACCCGTTTCGTTATAGAGCCATTTTTTTCATAATCACTCATTTTTCCAGTGAAACAATCTATCCGTTGCGTCCCATTACTTCCGGTTTGCCGCCGCGGAAAGTTATTTTTTGAACTTCAATAATTAATTCCTGTTTAGAGATGATTTATTACCGGGATTTATTGCAGGCAATACGTTCATATAAAAGACGGTCGATCCGGCAGCGCGGGTCAGGTTGCAGGCTCCAAAGAAATTCAACGCGGCTGTACCCGGATTGCAAGTATCCATCACACTATTGTCCCGATGATTCAAAATTGCGAGCCGTCAGGTGAAGCAATTCGGGGCGCCGCGTATGCTCCTGAGTTGCTTCACTTCGTTCGCAATGACAGGTACCTGTCGCGCCATTGCATTGCATCGCCTCGTCGCGGCGTGACGGGACGACCCTCCCACGTCTGGTCGGCAATGGTGGCGACCGTCTGCGGACTTTTAATATCGCCCGTTACCCGAACCGTGTCGACGTTCGTTACTACCGCGTATTGCCTGTTGGATGTGGCGGACCGTGTACCGCCGTCAACGTATACCGTATATTCAACGTTAGCGGGCGGGGTGTTTAAAACCTCTTCCAGGGCACCATAATTTTCTTCATATCCTCCATACCCTTCACTGCCAACTCTGTTTATTGTGAACAGGTAATGATGATTCCGCAGTACGTCTATATATTCCTTCTTTGCATGATCATAAAAATCCAGCCGGTAATATCTATGATTCTTGTTTGATCTTCCGAGATAGTCTCTTACAATGATGCACGGACGGGCAGCGTCGAAGATTGTCTTATCAATGGGGTTAATCGTATCGTTTACTTTATTAATACTGGACCGCATTATTAATACTGGACCGCATTTCATATACATAAACGGTTGTCAACACTGCTGTCGCACCTTCTCTTTGCAGAAAGACTGAAAAAAGATTACTCTGGTCTGTAGGATTAAGGCGAATGCCTCCTGCCGATGTCGGCACTCCGGCAGGAGTTGATTTCGGCTGAATATAACCGTAAGACAGTATATTGCCAATACGCCAAAGTGACTACTTTTCACTAAAAGGAAGGTATCCGGGTTCAGGAAAAGGAGGGGGATACAAAGGATACTCCCAACTGTACCTGGACTTTGGCTACCGCGCGCGTTATCCGGCAGGTGTACGCGCCGGCAAATGGACGTATGACGGGCGGAAAGAACTCCCGCTCAGGAATAAAACGGAATGCATCTTTATAATGAGTTTATTTATAGGAGTTTGCCCCCACCCCACCGCACACACACACAGGATTTTTAACACTTGGAGAAAGTTATTTCACGGGAAGTTCCGGCTGTCCGGTCCGGTTTGCGGGATGGCGGCGCGTCCGCTCCCACCCTGCAACGGTGCTTGCAGGGGAGAAAGGTTTTGCAACCTGATATGTCCGGTTCGTGATGAACATGTTTATTTCATTTTATCCGTAAATTGATCGGTTATAAAAGTATATATAAAATTTATATTTTCCAAACGTATGAAATAAAAAAAGTTTTTTTATAGAGAAAAAGCATAAAAAACAGTTCAAATAACATCAAAAATTGCCTGCGGATTTTCGGGTTATACGGAAATATTCTCATAAGGGAAGCGAAATAAACAAGATATAACGAATAAATAAAATCCTGATCAAAAGTTGCACAGGGAAGTAGCGTTATACTTTATTAGTTTTCCATTCATAAAAAAGCGTATCTTTGTGTCGTATTAATAGAAATTCTGTATAAGAACAGGATTTATAAATCAATGAAAATGAACATAAGGAAACAAAAAACGGAGAAGAACAAAACTTCCCGCAATAGTAAACAGACAGAAAAAAATAAACCGGGACACAGTAAACGCATGAAAAAAGATCTCATGGTACATGCGATTCTTGACATTTTCGAGAAAACTCCCAAATCCGTATATAATTACAAGCAAATATGCAAATTAATCAGAGTTGACGCACAGGTTCAGAAACTACAGGTGCTTAAGATCCTGTATGCACTTGCAGAGGATGATATTTTAGTGGAGTTAGACCGTGGCCGTTTTCGTTATAATAGCCTCGGTACTATTGCAACCGGCACATTTAAACGTCGCAGCAATGGTAAGAACGCATTTCTTCCGGACGACGGAGGAGAAGCAATACGTATTGCCGAACGTAATTCGCGACATGCGATGGATGGAGATCGTGTACGCGTGCAGCTTTTTGCACGTCGCAAAGGAGTAGAACAGGAGGCCGAAGTACTTGAGATACTCGAATCCAAAGACCGTACCTACGTGGGAACACTGCAAATCAACCACGATTATGCGTTTCTGGTAACGGAAGATAAAACGCTGGCAAATGATAACTTCATTCCTAAAGGAAACGTTAAAGGTGCAAAGAATGGCGAAAAGGCGATTGTAAGAATTATCGAATGGCCGGAAAATGCAAAAAATCCTATCGGGGAAATTATAGATGTGCTGGGAACGTCAGGTGATAATGATACGGAAATGCATGCCATACTCGCAGAATTCGGGCTTCCGTACCGGTATCCGGAAAAAGTGGAACAGGCCGCCGACAAAATACGGGAGGATATTAGCCCGGAAGAGATGGCCGAACGGGAAGATTTCCGCCAGATTACGACTTTTACAATAGACCCGAAAGATGCAAAAGATTTTGACGATGCCCTGTCGCTCCGCCCAACCGTTCGCGGAAACTGGGAAGTGGGAGTACATATCGCTGATGTGACTCATTATGTCAGACCGGATGATATGATTGATAAGGAAGCAATCGAACGTGCTACGTCGGTATATCTTGTAGACCGTACCATCCAGATGCTCCCCGAAAGGCTGTCCAATAAATTATGCTCCATCCGTCAGGATGAGGAGAAATTATGCTATTCGGTTATATTCGAATTGAACGCTCAGGCCGAGATCCTCGCATCGCGGATTGTGCGTACTGTGATCCGCAGTAACCGCAGGTTTACGTACGAAGAAGCCCAAAATATTATTGAAACCGGCGAAGGAGATTTCAGCGATGAAGTGCTAAAACTGAACGAACTTGCTAAAATCCTGCGTGATATACGATTCAAAGACGGGGCGATTGACTTCGACCGCTACGAAGTTAAATTTGAAATAGATGAAAAGGGCAAACCTTTAAGTGTTTATTTTAAGGAATCCAAAGAGGCAAATCACTTGATTGAAGAATTTATGCTGCTGGCAAACAAAACCGTGGCGGAAACTATCGGGAAAAAACCAACCGGCAAAAGTAAAAAAACATTCGTTTACCGTATACATGAATTACCAGACCCCGATAAAATGCAGAACTTCGCCGAATTTATCGGAAAATTCGGGTATAAGCTCAAAACAACAGGCAGCAAAAACGAAATTACCAAAAGTATTAATTCAATACTGAATAAGGCCAAAGGAAAACCGGAACAGAATCTCATCGAAACATTGGCCGTACGCTCCATGCAAAAGGCTATTTATTCTACTCATAATATTGGTCATTACGGATTGGCATTTCCGTTCTATACACACTTTACTTCCCCCATCCGCCGTTATCCGGATATGATGGTACACCGCCTGCTGGAACGCTACACCAAAGGCGGAAAAAGCGTAAACCAGGAAGAATACGAAGAACTTTGTGATCATTGTTCCGCTATGGAGCAATTGGCAGCCAATGCCGAACGCGCCTCTATCAAGTACAAACAGGTTGAATTTATGAGCGACAAGATCGGCCTGATTTATGATGGCGTCATTTCGGGGGTTACCGAATGGGGACTGTATGTAGAACTGAATGATAATAAATGTGAAGGACTTGTTCCCATGCGCGACCTGGATGACGATTTTTACGAATTTGATGAAAAGAATTTCTGCCTGATCGGAAAGCGCCACAGACATATCTATCGCCTTGGCGACCCGATTACCGTTAAAATCGCACATGCCAACCTGCAACGTAAACAACTTGATTTTGTCCTGGCCGAATAGGACTATCTCATAAGCTCACCACATCCCTTACAGAGGTTACTCATTCGAACTTCATCAACGTGATTTGCTGCTTCTTCTACCAAGAACGGCATTTGTCGGAATACCGGATTCAAGATTACGTCACGCTTTTTATTTCTATTCCCATTCCTGTGAGATTAGCCGATCCGATATAAGCAGTCTCCATATCGAACCGTTGGAAGCTCTCGCCGGGGACAATTATGACGTGGAGGGGCAGACGAATTTGTTTGTCGAAGCGTGGATGATTGATCAAATTCGCGAGGGGAATGTCCCGGCTGTCGGCGCGGTGGTGAACTCGAAATAGAAAGAGTTTGTATTTTTCTAAAAGGAAGGAGGTAAATTATGTTGAAATCATTAATGGTGGGTATCACCGAGAAGGATATGCAGGCGGTGGTTAATACGTATGATTTGCCGCCGTGTTACAATCAACAAATACATTACAACTGAACATATTTCGGTTCCATGTTCTATTGTCATGTATTTAACGAATTGTTTTTTCTGTTGTTACAGTCTTCACATAAACCTTTCAGGAAAAAATATGTTTCATCTATTTTACCGTTAAAATTCTTCGGTAAAAATTGCTCGGTGTCAATTTCAAGATCAATGATTCTTCCGCATATTTTACAACGGAAATGGGCGTGTGGTTCTACACATCCGTCAAAACGGGAGTTTTTCTCATCAATACCGATACATATAGCGACGCCGTGATCTACAAACAGTTTTAATGTATTGTAGACGGTTGTTTTTGATAAAGTAGATATCTGCTTCCGTAATGCATCGAATATTTCGTCTGCCGTGGGATGTGTCCTGTTACTCCGCAAGTAGTGCATAATGGCAAGACGCTGAACGGAAGGACGGATACCATATCCTGATAAGTATTGACTTGTACTGTTCATAAATACTATGTGTTTATTACAAAAATAAATTGAGTACAAAAATAAGCGCAAAAATGTATTGTACCAAAAAATACGTGTTATTATTGATTAAAAAATGTTTGCACCATTCATTACTCATTGATAATATGCAGAATACTGTGATAATGAATCGTTCTTATTTATACACTTTTTTCAGAGTTTCCAGATCTTCCAAGCCTTTACGTAATATGATTTTTTGAACAAAAGATTTTATAAATCCGATTCCATAACCAAATATTTGTATGAATGAAGTGATCAGAGATAATCCTGCAATGCGTAGATTT
>JAIRMH010000319.1 GCA_031258835.1 Tannerella sp. | reverse complement strand
AAAGAATTAAACGCTTGTCGTAAGGATGCGACGGATGTTAACACCGCCTTTGTCTATTATGAAATAGGGGCGGGGGAAGAACTCCGGAACCGTGAGACGCCTTTGCATTTTATCTTTTTCGTCCTTGAAGGGACGCTGGAGGTTAGCTGCAACCAGTTTGAAAATCACCGTTTCCGGACAGATGAAATGGTGTTCCTGCTGCGTTCGTCGTCCGTTAAGGTCAGGGCGCTGGAAAACGTAAAACTTTATGTGACGTATTTCGACAAGTTCCTGTCTTCGTGCGACCGGCAGCTGTTTGAAGCGTATCTGCCGTTTGTGGAAAAATCGGTTTATGACTTCCGCCCGGTAGCGATTCCCGCTCCGGTGCGCGTCTTTCTTGAACAGATCCTGTATCTTCAATCCCGAAAAGTGAACTGCCGGCATTTCAATGCGCTTAAACAGGCCGAGTTTTTCCTGTTGTTGCGACATTTCTGCACGCGCGATGAGCTTGTCGCTCTTCTTTCACCGATAATAGGAGGCTCGCTGGATTTCCGTAATAAGGTGCTGGATAGCTATCCTAAAGTGGACGGAGGGGGCGTGACGAAACTTGCCGACCTTGTCGGGATGGGACGCAAGACGTTCGACAAGCGTTTCCGCGAGGAATTTAATACCTCGCCGGCAAAGTGGATGCAGCAGGAGACGGCAAAACGGCTGCGTTTATATCTTTCGGAATCGGGCGTTACAATCTCGGATGCAATGGATAAGTTTCATTTCAATTCACCGGGACATTTTAACCGCTTTTGTCATCATTATTTTCAGTCGCCACCGGGCGCTATTGTCAGGGAGGCAAAAACTTTGATGCGCAAAAATGCCGAATGTCGCGACGGGGATTGAACGCGCTTATCAACGCGCTCTCGCCTTATTGCCGGTTATTGATCTGTTAATTATTGCCGGTTATTGGCTAATTAATTAGTGTACGGGCGTACATCTGTTAAATAATAGATATAGCAGATCAATAAACCTAATGTGAATTATTGATGTAAAAACGTAATAATGCAAAAAAAATTTTTTTATTCAAAAAATGTTAGCTATATTTGTGGCGAAGTTTTGCGGTGAAATCGTGAGGTTTTCAACCGCGATACGATGAAAGCGTTTGTCGTGTGTAAAAAGAGCGAAATTTGTGAGTTACAAAAGGGCTGATATGTGTATTTTGACGTTTAAAAGAGATAATTTTGCGATTATTTTGCTCAAGTTTTGTCAAAATAGCAAAAATGAGAATAAATTTATCCGAAAAGGTAATTATGGCTCGTAAAAAGTTTGCACTTTTGTGGCGGATAAATCAGCGGATTTAGAAATTTTGTTGCGATTACTTTTTGGTGAAATCGTTTTTTTGTCTTTTGGGCATGTAATAACGCTGTTTTGTACAGGAAAGCGATAGTTTTGTCATCGTTATGTGATTTTTTTTATACATTGCGGTGTGTTTTTTGGCGATGACGATGTATATTTGCAAAACGTAAGCAAAAAAAACTTTTCCCGGCGGGATTCCTGTTAAGGATGATTCGTGAGTTTGAACGCTACGGGGCGTGAGCGAAGACCGGGGGGAAAGGCGTTTAAAGAAAATTGTTGAACGAAAAAAAAATAAAGAGGTGAACGAATCCTCGAAAATAAAATAATTGAAAATGATGAGTGGGACTTTGGTTTTGTGTCGGCCTTGTGGCCGTGATCCAAAGTCTTTTCTTGTCGCAAAATGTGAGAGTATGAAAAAGATAGCATTGTTGATGTTTTTTTTATTGTTTGCGATGAAATCGGAATTGTCGGCACAGGATATGGCGTTGAAAACGAATCTCCTGTACGATATCACGACGACGATAAACATAGGGTACGAAGTAGCTTTGAACCGGAAAACTACTTTGGATATCTGGATGAATTACAACCCATGGTTATTAGGCCATAAGTGGGTTGGGATAGAAGGCGCAGGCGAACGGTTCGTGGAGAAACGTGATACAAGGCTAAAACATTTTTTACTTCAGCCGGAAGTGCGCTGGTGGGCGTGCGAAAAGTTTAACGGACATTTCTTCGGAGTGCATGCGCACGGAGGAATCTTTAGCGTGGGAGCTCTAAAAATGCCTTTCGGATGGGGCGATTACGGATTGGGTGAATATCCGGCTGAAATGACGACCGCTGACGGATATGTCGTGAAAGGGATACAGTATGAAAAAGGAACAGTACCGTATAAAGGAATAGCGGATAAATTCGGGGAGGTCGAGGCAGGGAACCAGGTGCTTTATGCCAATGCCGACAGGGATGGCATCTATGTCAACAGCTTTGAAGGCTGGTTTGCCGGACTTGGCGTTTCTTACGGATACCACTGGGTGATGTCACCAAGGTTCAGCATGGAGTTTACAATCGGACTGGGTTATGCTTATCTGCGCTATGATAAACTTCGGTGTACGACCTGTAAACAGCCCGTCGGGGAGGAGAACGCTCACTATATCGGCCCGACACGCGCGGGACTGTCGTTAGTGTATATGCTTAAATAAGTAAATGATATTTGGAGTTTAAGATTTAAAATTAAAAATATGAATGGAATAAGATACATCACGATTGTAGTTGGTATTTTTCTTTGCCTTCCGATTAGTGCGCAACGCCAGGAACTGGGGAATGTCCGTAACAGGTCGGCAAGACAGGAATCTTCCGCTGCGGGTACCGACCGGAGTAGCCGGAAAACGGTCTCTTCCGCTCACCGTGTGCAATACCACCGTAATTTTATGAAGCAATCCGGCGACTCTCTTGTCATCGATATGGAGATTGATATGTCGAAGATGAATCTGCCGGCAAATCATGCGCAGATCCTGACGCCGGTGATAGGCTCCGAAACGGAAGAGATTGAACTGCCGAAAGTGATGATACAGGGCGCGGAAAAACACAGGGTTTTTATGCGCGAACTGGAACTCGACGATAAGGCCTACGAAGAGTTCGAAAGTAACTTGCCCTATGCTATCGTCAAGCCGAAAGGCAAACTGCGATACCGCATGGCGACACCTTTCGAGGCTTGGATGACGGACGCCTTCTTAGACGTCGAAGAGGACTTGTGCGGATGCGGTGATCAGACGAAAATAGCCCGCTCGCGCGTCTTCGATGGACTGACAAAAGAAGTCGTCGCCGACCCGGTTTATCATGTGCGACCCCAACTGGCATATATTCAACCGGAAGTGGAGGTCATAAAGAATCGTACGGAGATAAGTAACGCTTACCTCGACTTCCCGCGCGGCAAGAACGAGATATATCCCGATTTCGGCAATAACCCCTCCGAGCTGGCGAAGATCGACAAGATGATCCGTACGATAGCTACGAATAAGGATATTACCGTTCAGGGCGTTTATATGGCAGGTTACGCATCTCCCGAAAGCTCGTTGAAGTTTAATACCGAACTCTCCCGCGCACGCGCCGAAGCGATGATGCAATATTTCATGAATAACAGTGCCATCCCGCCGAGTCTGTTCGAAACACGTACAGGCGGTGAAGACTGGGACGGGTTACGACGCTTGCTGGAAGATTACCCGCTCTCACATAAAAATGAGATCTTCCGGCTGATGAATACGGTTAGCGACCTGGATGCACGTGAGAAAGCGATCAGCCAAATAGGCGACGGACGTCCGTATAAAATTATATATGAAGAGTTATATCCCAAACTGCGCCGCGTTGTATGCGAAGTGAATTATACCGTAAAAGATTTTTCTCTTGAAGAAGCGCAGGAGAACCTGACGTTAGCACCTCAACTGCTAAGCCTGAACGAGATGTATATCGTGGCGAATACTTACGATGTGGGAAGCTCCGAATTTCTGAAAGTGTTTGAAGTAGCGCGCGAAGAGTTCCCCGACGACCCCGTGGCGAACCTTAACGGTGCGGCAGCGGCGCTGGCAAAGAATAACCTGCGCGAGGCGGAACGATATCTGAAACTTGCCGATCCCTCGACACCGGAATATGCAAATAACATGGGTGTATTCCTGATGTTGAAAGGAAACTATCCCGAAGCGGATACGTATCTGAAACGCGCCGAAAAGGAAGGCATGCAAATTGCATCGCAGAACTTAAGGGAACTGAAAAAGAAATTGGCAAATATCAATAACCGTCGCGAAGCGGGAGTCGATGCGGAGAGAGACGACGAAACCCCCTCCCAGCGACGAAGGGTGAGATAATGAATGATGAATAACGATTTAGCGTTTTTTGTCGGATTAACAATGGGGACAATTAGAAGTAAAAACAAGGATAATATTAACATTTTAAATAAATTTGCGTATGAAACAAAAAAAAATGAATGACGATATTGTATTATAAAAAAAATTAGAGAGAAAACAAACAAACAAACAAATTATTGATTATTTTATTACTAACTAAAAAATTAAAAGTTATGAAGTTTAAAACATTATTTCTAAGTATGTTGGGTGCAGCCGCTATTGTGAGCTGTAACAACGACAGTGTGATTGGAGGACCTGACGGTCCC
>JAIRMH010000285.1 GCA_031258835.1 Tannerella sp. | reverse complement strand
CAACGCTGGGCACGGCTATAGTCGCACCTCCTCTTTTCCTCATTTAACCGCTCACTGATCTTGATTTCCGACCGGGATTTGTAGGTAGCCAACATCATTTCGAAGATTATGCAGATTTCACCTGTTAACAGGATCGTGGTCTATCTGTTAAACTCCGAAACGGAGACATATGTCCGCACAGAAAAGGCTCAAGATGACAACGAATTATTTCGGCATATACATTTCACACCCCACAGTAAACTAGTCAACTGGCTGTCGGTGAACGACACTTTTTTTCATGTTTCCCATTCGTCGAGCAGCGTCATGTCTTATTTTTCCCAGATGGAACAAGAGTTGATTCGCGAGGCTGGTGTCGAGTTGATTTTTCCTCTAAAAGTAATCAACCGTCTCAACGGATTTATTTTGTTGGGTAAATGTTCCGACGGGAATGACTTTTCCGGACAAGAGATTGATTTATTGAATCTCTTGTTCCATCAGGCAGCTTTTGCCATTGAAAACACCGCCCTCCATGAGGAGCAGAGTGCACGTATCAGGAAAATGTATCGTGCCGACCGTTTAGCCCTTCTCGGACAACTGGCGGCGGGAGCGGCGCACGAAATCCGCAATCCGCTAACCGCCATCCGCAGTACCATACAGTATCTGGGCAAAGGCGTGCACGATCCGGACAAACTGGAAATGGTCGACGAACTGATGGATGAAGTAGACCGCATTAATAAAATCGTACAGGGTCTACTATCGTTTTCCAAACCCTCGGAGTTGGAAATGGCCCGGGTCGATATAGAACAGTTATTGCAACAAACGCTCGTACTGCTCAATAATGCCATTATCAGGCAACAAATCGGCATAACCTTCGATATCCTCGTCAAAAACACCGTAGTAACAGCCGATGCCTCACAATTGAAACAAGTCTTTCTTAACGTCATCCTCAACGCTATGGAAGCGATGGAAAACAGCGAAAACAAACTGTTGACGCTGGGTATCGAAGCCGGACGTTCATTAGATTACCAGTCGCGATATCTGCTGATTTCCATCACCGATTCGGGCAACGGCATCGAACCCGGTGACGTCGAAAACATTTTCAACCCTTTCTACACCACCAAAAAAGATGGTACAGGCCTCGGTTTGCCAATTTCGTACGGCATCATCAACCGGCATGGAGGAGAAATGGACATAAACAGTCAGCCCGGAAAAGGCGCTACGGTGATCATCAGGTTGCCGCAAACAATATAGAAAAGTTATATAATTACAATGAATACACGCATTTTAATAGCCGACGACGAAGCAAGAATCAGGAAAGTGATGACCTTGTTATTGCGGGACGAAGGATACGAAGTCAAGGCTGTGGACAACGGCGCGTCAGCCGTCAGCGAAGCGGCATGGTTTAATCCCGACGTGGCATTGCTGGATCAGCAAATGCCGGACATGACGGGCATGGAGGCGCTCAAACAGATAAAGAACAGACATCCCTCCACGGCTGTCATTATTATCACCGCGCATGGTTCTATTTCTCTGGCAGTAAACGCCATTAAGGAAGGCGCATACGATTTTATCGAAAAACCGTTCGACAACGACCAACTGCTGCTGACTGTGCGTCGCGCCCTCGAATACAAAAACTTGTCCAGAAAACTGAGCCATCTGAAAAAACGCCTCGATGAAACCCACTCGCTCGGACAAATCATTGGAAGCAGCGCCAAACTGCAACAAGTGATGGCTCAGGTACACAAGGTTGCCGCCACGTCCGCCACCGTACTGATACTCGGCGAAAGTGGCGTGGGAAAAGAACTGATTGCACGGTCGGTACACAACTTCAGCCCGCGTGCGGACAAACAGTTGATAACGCTCAACTGCGGCGCAATACCTCTGTCGTTAATCGAAAGTGAACTGTTCGGTCACGAAAAGGGTGCTTTCACCGATGCCAAAGAGATGCGCCAGGGCGCGTTCGAACAAGCTGACGGCGGGACGCTCTTCCTCGATGAAATAGGCGAGTTGCCTCCTGAAGCGCAAGTGAAACTGTTGCGAGCGCTGGAAAACCGGACATTCACCCGCGTAGGCGGCAAGAAATCCATCGCCGTGGACATACGTATCATCGCCGCCACCAACAGGAATCTGGAAGAAAAGGTCAGACAGGGCGTTTTTCGTCTGGACTTACTCTACCGCCTGAACGTATTCACCATACAAATACCCTCACTACGCGAACGCCGCGACGACATTCCACTGTTGATCGACTATTTCATCGCCAAATACAACAGTATCCTGGGTGTGAACGTCGCCGGCGTCACACGGCAAGCTCTCAATAAATTGACGCAGTACGAATGGCCCGGCAACATCCGCGACCTGGAGAACGCCGTGCAAAGCGCCATGATATTGTCGCAAAACGGCATTATCGATGTTGACCAGTTGCCCATGCGCGTCAAAGGCTATCCCATGTCTATCGAAGCGGAACTGTTGAGCGAAAACGAAACAAACATCATCCGCAAAACCCACTCGACGGCAGAGAAACATCTGATTGTGGAAACACTCAAGCGTTACGATTACAACCGTACCTTAACAGCCCAAGCATTAAACATCAGCAGAAAGACGTTATTCAACAAAATGAAAAAACACGGACTGTAATTTTCGGGATAAATCATAGAATTTTTATCGGCAAATGTTATTTGGGTAATTATTTACCCACTATATCGGGTAAAAATCTACTCAAATATCGAAAAAAAACCGGCAACATCTTCTAATATCAACAAAATCAACAGGTTATAATATTTGGCACATTGTTTGTATTGTATTATATATGAATAAATTATATTGATATGAAAATCTGTCTTATTTCACTCGTCTTGGGATGGATGTTTTGGGGAACAGTACGGGGGCAGCAACAAACGACGCTGACTATTGAACAAGCGGTAAACATCGCCTTACAAAAGAGTTACACGGTACAGTCGAACGATGAAGACCGTAAAGCGATGCAGTACGAATACCTTTACTACAAGGCGCAGTTCAAGCCGAGGTTGGATTTAAACCTCTACACACCGTCGTGGGACGAACAGGTATCGGCCATTGCACAAGTCGACGACTTACCGGTTTACAATTCCACAAGTTCAATACGCTTCGGCGGTGACTTGAAATTCACCTACGTCCTTCCTACAGGCGGGAATCTCGCTCTGTCGGGAAACCTGTATCATGAAAACCTGCGGGCTACCTTCGCTCAGGACTATTCCACGCTCCGGCGCAAACAGGCGTTCAGTCAGTTCGGTTTAATTTTCGACCAGCCGGTGTTCACGAAAAATAAGTTGCGCGAAAACCTGAAAGTCGCCCAATATCAATACGAACGCGCGGAACTGTTTTTCACCCGCACGCAAATGGACATCGTTTACAACGTCACCAAAAGTTTTTACGAAGTTTATAAGGCCGCTTACGAACGGCAAATCAACGAAGAACAACTACGTAATGCACAGGAAGCGCTACGCATCGCCAAACTAAAGTTCGAAACCGGAAATATCCCCGAAGGCGACCTGTTGGTCACGGAAATCAACGCCCTGCAAAGCGACGTGAACCTTTTGGAAAGTTCCGGTAAATATGAACTGCAAAAAGACGAGTTCAAACTTCTGGTCGGAATCGACATGACCGAAGAAATAGATATTGTCGCCGAAATGGACTTTGAGACAGTGATGATAGACCTACATATTGCCATCGAACAGGCGCTGGCAAACCGACTGGAAGTGAAAGAAACGGAATATGACGTCAAGCTGCAGGAGATTGAAATAGACCGCGCCAAACGTGAACGCGAAATCAAGGGGAATATTTTCGCCTATTACGATTTCACAGGCCTCAGTACACAGCCCGGGAACATATCGGAACTATTCCGGTCTTCATTCGACAATTTCATGGTGCGACCGCCCAACCGGGGTGTCACCTTCACGCTCACCGTCCCGATACTCGATTGGGGACGGGGACGAAACATCGTCCGAAGCCGCACCATCCGACTGAAGGAAAAACAGTTGAAACTCGAAAATATCAACGACATGATCGTAAAGGAAATCCGCGAAATCGTCCGTACGGTCAATGAAGCCGAAAAACGCTTCCGCATCAATCAAAAGAACAAGGATAACGCCACAAACAGTTACCGTATCTCGCGGCTGCGTTTCGAGAACGGTGACCTGTCGGGGCAGGAACTGGCAACGGAACAGGAGCGGCTTTCGCAGGTGCAACTCGCTTTCATCGACGCATACATCACTTATCAGTTAGCGCTTGCCGACCTGAAACGGCGTACCATGTGGGATTTTGAAAACAACAGAAGCTATAAGATTAATGGATATATGGAGAATAGATAATTAACCGGATACGATAATTTTAAAACAATGATAAAATCAATAAAAACAATGATGCATTTCATGCACTCGGCAGATTTTGCCGTAAGACATTTCGCACGACTCGCACGACGAAACCTGATTGTCCTGTCCCTGATGCTTAACGTATGCCTTACGTTACAGGGACAAAACGCGGGAACGGACAGGGCGACGATCCTGCTTGACCTTAAAAAAGCGCGTGCCGACTATGAAGTCGCCCGTCAGCAACTCGAAAACGATACACGTCTGTACGAGGAAAAAGCGATCTCGTCGAACGAATATACCAAGTCAAAAAACGCCCTGTTGAGTCGTGAGGTCGATTATCAAAAACTCATCCTGCAACTTATTTCGCAACAGTCGTACGTAATTATCGAACGGGCAGTGAAATACCAAACCGCCAACGGCGAGCGGCGCGTAAAGATCACCCTCAAAAGTACCCTCGAAGGCAATGAGGAATATCTGAGCCAGTTCAAGGAACATTTCGACGTGTTCACGCCAGAAATGCGTGCCGGGAAAGTCTACAACGTCTTCGTTTCACTTTCTGACATCATCGACCACACCATCATCGGCTCGCCTTACGAATATCAGATCCCGTCTATTGACATCGGACAGGAGGCTTCTGCCGACTTCGAGTTGCTCAAGGACGCTGAGAACCTGACTGTCTCGCTCAACTACAACGGACGAACAAGCGAAAAAAACATTTATCTCAAGCAAGACGCAAGCATCAACGTTATCGATATCAGTTCCATGCAGTTCTCGCAGGAGGCCGACCTCAACTCAATCGCCACCTACGGACTGACGCTCGAACGGTTTTCTACTTCCGACGACGTGTACCGGCTGATGGTTGTAGGATTGCCGCAGCAAATCACCTATGAGTTCCTTGACGAAACCAGCAAAATCTCACAAATAAAGTTCACCCAGGGCGTGAACACGAAAAAACTGTCTCTACGCGTGTATCTGCCCGACCGCGACGACGAACAAATACGTATCGACCGTCCGCTGAAATTCCATATCCTGACGCTCACCGGCGAGCAGTACAATCAAATCGCCGACAAAGACCTCTCCGCATCCACGTCCGAACAGTTGGCATCCCTTTCCTGCGGCAGAGAGTTGCTGGAGCTTGTGCCGCGCGGAAAAGGGAAAATCGAAGTACGCGCCACCAACCTCTATCACGAAATTGTCACTGGCGACAGCGTTACCATGACCATCACCGTGCGGAACGCCGGTACACGCCGGTTAGACAACATCAAAATCAGCGCCGACAGCCCGCTGGGCTGGAAAACGCTCATCGCGCCCGACCTCATTCGCGCGCTCGATCCGGAAAAAGAAATATCCGTGCGCATCGCCATCCACCCGCCCGAAAACAGCGGCGTAGGCGCACAGGAGGTAAAAATCAAAACCGAAGCCCTCGCCGATAACCGGAAAGTCGATACCGAAGACAAAACCATCCGCATACAGGTAAACGCCCGAACATCGATCTTCGGCACCGTGATGCTGCTACTGCTGCTCATCGGAGTCATCGGCGGACTGGTATGGTTCGGTATCAAACTGAGCCGCAGATAAACGTTAGAATTGAAATAAAACCAAACAAATAATTAACTTTATGAAAAAGAAGATACATACGACATTCAAAACATTGCTTTTTCGCGAAATTCATGGTGCTATCGTCGATTTTCGCTTTTGGGTAGTACTTGTATTGTGCCTTAGTATTATCCCGCTGAGCTTTTACGTTTCGGTAAAAGACTATTCACAACGCATGTCCGATTATCGCCAGGAGGTGCAGACGTATCGCGACATGACACAGTTGTATGCCAATATGAAAGCAGAGGGTGTTCATCCCCCTTCTCCCCTTAGCATATTTTCGCGTGGAATGGAAAACAAAATGCCCTATAAGGTGATCACCTCGCGCGACGGGGATTACAAAATAGAATATGCCAAACCCGACAGCAAAAAGGATTTACTGGGTGCAATCGATTTTGGGTTTATCGTAACCTTTGTATTGTCGATACTGGCCATTGTATTCACCTTCAACTGCATATCGGGCGACAAGGAGCAGGGCTTGCTGCGTGCCATACTCGCCAATGCCGTTTACCGGCGGCAGATATTGATGGCAAAATTGCTGGGCAATTACCTCGTATTTTTGCTCCCTTTCCTCCTGTCCATGCTACTATCCTTGCTGGTAGTTCAGCTTTCGGAGATGATCCCCGTTTTTTCTGCGGATATTCTGCCGGCCATACTGCTCATGACCGGGGTAAGCCTCGTTTTCCTGTTTGCGCTTTTCAATCTCGGATTGTGGATCTCAGCGCTGACCGCCAACTCCGCGCTCTCCATCAACATCCTGCTGCTGATATGGATTGTGCTGGGACTGGTCGTCCCAAAAATAAGCCCTATTATCAGCGCGAGCGTATATCCAGTAGAATCGAACAGTGTTTTCGAGGCAAAAAAATCGCTTCTCCGCAATAATATCATGAAGGAACAAAGAGGGGAAGAAGAAATATTGTATGAGCAATTACGGGCGCAATTCATGCCGGAGACAAGCGGCATTTCGGACGGCTGGTCTGAAATAACTAAGAGATATGACGAGCAGGTCGTTCCGGTGTATGAAAAATACAATCAGCGTCTAATCACGGAAATCGGCCGGCTGACTGACGATTACACGATGCGCTGCAACCGGCAAAATAATCTGGCAAGGACGATCACCTGCTTATCTCCGATCAGTATCGTAAATAATTTGATGGCTGAATTTTCAGGGACAGGTTATTCGGAGGCCGATCATTTCATCCAGCAGGCAAAGCAATATCAGGAAACGGTAAAACAGGAAATATACGACAAGTTTATTGTAAAACAATATTATGCAAAAGGAAGTACCATGAGTAATACAAAGGAGGTGGAAGGATTTGATCTGAAGAATGCATCCATACCTGTACTCGACAATTACAAATACCTGAGCCTCGGCGTCATCCTGCAACAAAACAGGATGGATATTATGCTGCTGTGCATATATGGCCTCCTGTTTTTCGTATGCGCCTTCATTAGTTTTTTACGTTTCGACGTGAGGTAGCATTTAGCGGATACCGGTAATTTGTGTATTTATAATTAAACAGAGACAACAGACAACAATAACCATATAAATTTTAAGACTATGCTACAAGCAATTAATTTAACAAAACGGTACGAGGACGGGCAATTAGCGCTGGACGCTTTGAATCTCGACATTCAGCCGGGAGAGATCTTCTTTCTGCTGGGCGCTAACGGCGCCGGTAAAACGACGACCATCAACCTGTTCCTCAATTTCATCGAACCGACGTCCGGGCAACTCCTGATCGACGGGATCGACGTGATGAAGAACCCGCTGGAAACGAAACGGAACATCTCGTATGTATCCGAAAACGTGATGCTGTACGGTAATTTCACCGCCCGGCAAAACCTCGATTTTTTCTCAAAACTCGCCGGCAAACCAAATCTCACCAAACAAAACTACTACGACATAATGCGTAACGTAGGGTTGCAGGACGAGGCGTTCGAAAAGAAACTTAAAACCTTCTCGAAAGGGATGCGCCAAAAGGTCGGGCTGGCGATTTCGATGATTAAGGACGCCCCCAATATCCTGCTCGACGAACCGACGTCGGGACTGGATCCCAAATCGGCCGCCGAACTGATGCAGATGCTCTTGAAACTGCGCAGTCAGGGAAAATCTATCCTGATGTGTACGCACGACATTTTTCGTGCCAAAGCGGTCGCCGACCGCGTGGGCATCATGAAAGAAGGACGGCTGGTGATGCTCCGTACCCGCGAACAGTTCCTGCTCGACGACCTCGAACGCATCTATCTCGACTACATGCAGGAAGCCGTCATGTATGCCGAAACGGTGAATTGAATTGCCCGAACACTGATTTGCGGGATGAAAACATGAGCGAACATTGCAAGATGACGCCGCGCACAGTATTATTCTTAATTTTTATTTAAAAAAATGATTTGGTTTATAGCAAAAAAAGAATTTCGGAACAACATCGTAACGCCGGGCTTTATCGTCGGCTTACTGTTGTGTCTGGCATTGATACCTTATACCGTTTATACAGGTATCCAAACGCACAGGAACCGCCTCGCACAGTACGAGGTCGATGTGAAAGCGGCGGAGGACGTATATATGAAGTCGCACACCTATGCGCAAGTGAACCCGCTGCTTGTAAAACCCGTTTCGCCACTAAGCATCTTCAGTCAGGGTATCATCGAGCAGACCGGCTCGAGAGTGAAGCTCGACCGCAAGGAAAAGCCGGTGTTTTCGGCAGCTATTGTTTCGCTTAACGAGAACCCATTCATGAGCCGCTTCATATCGCTCGATTTCGCCATGGCAATCGCCATCCTGCTCTCGCTGCTGGGCATACTGTTCTCGTACGATATGCTCCCGCGCGAAAAAGAACAGGGCACACTCAAGCTGGCGCTCAGCAACCCGATCAGCCGGTCGACCTTCTTCCTCGGCAAGATTGCCGGCATCTTCCTCACGTTGTTGCCCATCCTCGCTCTCTGTTTCCTGGTGATCCTGCTCATCCTGCAGTTTTCGCCCTCGGTGCAATTCTCGGCGGGCGACTACGGACGCATCTGTGCGTTACTGCTGCTCTGTCTGGTATACTTTGCCTTTTTCGTCTTTCTCGGCGGATTCATATCGAGCCGCGCCAAGAGCGCTACGTCGAGCATCATTCTGAACCTGTTCATATGGTGCTTCCTGCTCTTCCTGCTGCCCAATGTTGCCGCCTGGTCCGGCAAAATCATCTCACCCACGGACGATTACAAGCAAATTACGTTCAATATCGCTCAGATCGACAAACAGTGGTGGGAGGTACAATTGAAAGAAGTAGAAGAGACGTTGAAAAACGAAAATCTGAATTTGGATGGTTACTTATATTGCTGGGATTATGGGTGGGACGGCGCCCATGCGACGATATTCACGCCAAGGGGGAGCATGGAATACGAACGGCGCAAAAAGGAGCTGGCCAACCCCATCCTGCTCGACAACTGCGATAAAAAATGGAGCATACAATCCGGCTATCTGCAGCAAATATACCGCCAGGAGAAGACCGTGCGCTATCTCTCATGCCTCTCTCCTGCCGGCATACTCCGCCAGATAGCCGCGTCGCTTTGTCGCACGGGTATGGACAGCGAGGTGCATTTCATGGATCAGGCACGGCAATTTCAGGATGTGTTTTACGGATATTTCGTACAAAACAAAATCTTCTCATCCTACGCCTACTTCACCCCGCAGAAAGAAGCCGATTTTCCCAACGATTGGGACGAATCACATGCGCAGGAAGACAGTTGGCAGAAAGAAGCCAAACCGACCTCCACATTTGATTTCAGTTCCTATGCATATCAGGATACGCAGTCGTTTCCCCGTTTCGTTTACGCGCAACCCACGCTGGGCGACGATCTCTACGAACAACTCTACCTCATTACCGGAATACTGATCGCATGCATCCTGCTATTCTGGCTCTCGTTCCTGTCGTTCACCCGATACGACGTAAGATAAACTGTTATTCATATGATTCCATAAGATGAAAAATTTAATCCTTCATGAGTTGCAGCAATTTCTATACGGTCTGCGCTTACCCATCACGCTCAGCATCGTGCTGGCGATGTTTGCCGTGTCGTCACTGACGTACATCGGCGAACACGGAGAAACGGTCAAAAGTTACCACGAGCTTACCGCCAACCAGGAGCAGCAATTGCGCGACATGGCGGGAAATGCCACTAACGTAGCCACCAAACAGCGGGGATATCGGTTGCCACCGCGCAACAACGCCTTCATTTCCGACTGTGGTGAGTTGAACATGCCCAATACGCTTGCATATACCGCTTTTCACTATTTACGCTTTTCCGCCGGCGTCAGCAGAGATAATCCCCTGTTGATGCCTTCGAACCGCATCAACTGGAGCTTTATTCTGATTACGCTGTTCAGCTTCCTTGCTATCATTTTCTCGTTCGACGCCGTGTCGGGCGAGAAGGAACAGCGCACGCTCGCCCTGCGCCTCTCCAATCCTGTGAAGCGGAGCCACATCTTAGTCGGGAAATTCATTGCCGTCAACGCGCTGCTCATCGCGTGCGCCCTGGCAGGCATCCTGCTGGCGCTGCTGATACTGACGCTCTCGCCCGCGGTGAGCATCACGGGCGATACATTTGCCGAGATCGGGCTGTTCCTGCTGTTCGTCGTCTTCTTCACCGGCAGCATGAGCGCCATCGGGCTGTTTGCCTCCGTGATGTGCAACAGTTCCAACATCAGCCTGTTGCTCTCCGTATCGCTGTGGTTAGTCTTCCTTATCGCCGTCCCCAACTTTGCGCAGACGCTCGGCATGACGGCTTACCCGGTAGAAAAAGTGAACGTGATGCAAACCAAAATAAGAGAAAAATACAAGGAGATAGAAGCCTCGTTTCCCGGCGGGAAATGGTCGTCGAGAGGCGACAACCCGTTTCATCCTCCTCACGAAATACGCGCCAACATGCTGATGGCGTTCGACAAAAACGAGGCCGACTTCTGGGGCGAACACTACGCCGCTCAGTTTCGCCAGGCGGAAAACACCCGCCTCTGGACATGGATTTCGCCCCTCGCTGTGTTCGATTACGGCACGGAAGCCCTGCTCGACGGCGGCTACCTTCGCCTAAGACACAACTATGCCGATTTGCAAAACTTCAAAATCCAGTATCTGCAATGGTTCAAAGACCTCGACGCCAAAGACGCCGAAAGTCCCCACTGGTACAACCCCTACGAATATTATTCGACCACCCACAAAGCCGTTGCCTACGAGGAAATACCGCAGTTCACGGAACGTCCGGCCACTATCGCCGAACGCCTCGCCGAAACATTCAAATATCTTATGGTGATGCTCGCCTACATGGGCGTAATGTTCGCACTGACGATCATTCGCTTCGAACGATATGATGTAAGGTAAATATTCAAAGAATATGAACATAAACGAAGGATTGAGACAGTCTCGATTCTTCGTTTTTTTTATAGGGTTTTTATCTTCTCGCCGATCATAGACTTAAAAATACGCTTTTATTAACCCTTAAAATAAAATTCAAATGGAAACAAAGCATTTATTATCAATGAGCCTGATGCTATTTATAACATTATCAGGCAACGTCATTCCGGCCAATGCGCAGGATAATACCAATGATTTCTACATAATCAGCGGCGTAGTGAAGGATATAAAATCAAAGAAGGCCGTCGAATACGTAAACGTATCGGCGACAGGCGCCAATGTGGGCACTATCACAAACGAGGATGGGGAATTTACGCTTAAAATAAATAAAGACTTGAATGTAAAGGAAATCCGATTCTCATGTGTCGGTTATTACAATGCAAAAATATCTATCAACGGGAAAAAACAGGAGGGACAAACATTTTTCATAGTGCCGGAATCATACCAGTTAAGCGAAATACAAGTCTTTAGTTGGAGAAATCCTCGCGACTTGATAAAGGCGGCGCTCGAAAAAGTAGAAAACAATTACGTTTTAAGTCCGAACATGTTGACGGGATTTTACAGAGAAACCATTCAAAAACGACGTAGATACATAAACATTTCGGAAGCTGTCATTGAATTATATAAAGGGCCTTATAACCAATCCGCCGATCTGGATCGGGTTAAAATACTCAAAGGGCGTAAACTGATAAGCCCTAAAGTATCCGATACGTTGAGCGTAAAACTACAAGGCGGCCCAAACATGACGGTATACATGGATATCGTTAAAAATCCATATTTCCTGCTGGATCAGGAGATCATTCAATATTATACGTACAAGATGGGCGAAACAACCTCTATCGACGACCGCCTGCAATATGTAGTTCATTTCGAGCCCCAGATGATATTGCCTTATCCGCTGTATATCGGCACATTTTATATCGACCGGGAGACATTGTCGTTCACGCGCGCCGAATTTAAAATGGATATGCGCGATAAACAGAAAGTGACCAATGCCATATTAATAGAAAAGCCATGGGGATTACGCTTCACACCCGAAGAAGTATCCTATGTGGTTACGTACAAAATGCAAGGCGACAAAACGTACCTTAATTATATCCGCAACGACATTCAATTCAAATGCGACTGGAAACGCAAACTGTTCGCTACCAGTTATACCGTATGCGGCGAAACGGTGATTACCGACAGAGAGGAACGGAATGTCTCCCGAATACCTGCAAGAGAAGCCTTTTCGACGCGCCAGTCCTTAAGTCAGGAAGTTACATTGTATCAGGATGAAAATTTCTGGGGCATGTATAATATCATTGAACCTACGGAATCATTGGAGAATGCGGTGAATAAATTAAAAAAACAATACCGGATATCACAATAAATTTTATGCATTTCCTTTGTGAAAAATAGTTTTTCATTCTCCGTGCTTGAAAATTCCGATATTTTCATGTAGTTTTGGTTCTTCAATCAAATAAAGCCGGTTTTATGCTTAATGATATTCTCATATTCGGAAAGATCAAAGAAGGCGATATCAAGATATTTGAAAAAGTCTTTCGTCAGTATTATATGCCTCTCTGTCTATACTCTTCGGGCATAACCGGTCGTAAAGATGTCGCGGAAGAAGTAGTGCAGGATGTTTTTTACAATATCTGGAAAGAACGCGAAAATATCCGGATCCTGCGTTCCGTTAAAAATTACCTTTACGGAGCGGTAAAAAACCAATCGCTTCGTTATCTGGAAACGCTGTCGGCACATGAACGTTATATAGAAAACATATATCACAACGAGCAGGCGGCAAATGAACCTTCCCCTCAGGAATATTTAGAATACAAAGAACTGGAACAGTTAATCAATATCACACTGAATAAACTACCCGAACGGCGCATGCAGATATTTAAAATGCACCGGATAGAAGGAAAAAAATATAAAGAAATCGCCGAAAGATTTTCCATCTCCGTAAAAACGGTAGAAGCGGAAATGACGAAAGTTTACAAAATATTACGGCGCGAAATAGAAAAATTACACTTATAATCATGATTATTAAAAGAAAAGAAGACATCATCAAAGATATAGCGTGGGGGCATTTGTGCAACCGTCTTAAACAGGACGGATTACTTCCTGAAAAACTCACGGCAAACGCATACGAAAATGCGCCTGCTAACACGCTTGAAAAACTCATGGCAAGCACGCATGAAACGCGCACGAAAAACGTGCACGAAAATGTGCCGGCTAACCTATTCCGGAAAAACGCCTCTCTCATCCGGATAGCGACCGCAGCTGTCGCCGTTTTATTAACAAGCGTTTTTTCTATCTTATATATGGTAAATCACGCCAGCACTCCCGAAAGAAAGTTATTGGTTTTACATAACGAAGCGAATGCGCCGACATTAGCGACAATGCTTCATGACGGTTCGGTAGTCTATTTATCGGGGCAGACATCACTTACGTATCCCGATAAATTTGACGAAAATAAACGCGAAGTCACATTAAACGGAGAAGCGTTTTTCGAGATAAACAAGAACGACGGATGTCCGTTTTTCATTGATACGGATCCGGCAACCATAGAAGTAACCGGAACGGCTTTTAACGTAAAAAGTAATGATCCTTCTTCCTTTTCATTATCGGTACGCGACGGTGAAGTGCATGTATCTCTGAAAACACGGCGACAGACGGTTTCCGTAAAAGTCGGCGAAACCGTATCCCTCGACGCCGAACGGCAGCAACTGAGCAAAACAAACAATCGCCGTGTCGTCGGACGCTTCCGGAGAGTTCATTTCAAAGACGAACGCCTTGGTAACATTGTCTCAATCATAAATGCACATTCGGATTCCACCCGCCTGAAAATCGACCCGAAACTCGAAAGCCGTTTATTGACAATGCCTGTCAGTTTTGAAAATAACCTTCCCGAAACGGTGGAGATAATCTGTATGGTTTTGAATCTGCAATATTCGCTGCATGAAGGTTTGATCTATATTTCAAAAAAAGAATAGCTTCACATGGTGCAAACAGGAAATATATACCCACGTCGCCTCATCGCATGCTTATTTATCTGCTTCACAACGACAAACATACAAGCTGATAACGACGATGCGTTTAACAAAATCGTGCATATCTCCGGAAAGACAGGCACGGTTTTTGAATTATTGAAAGATATTTCCGAACAGTCCGGCTATTTCTTTGTATATGACAGCCAAATCATCAATAACGACAAAAAAATAAAAGCGCCGAAAGGCGACTATACATTACGTAACGCCATTTATTTGATTACCGGAAATAACCGGTTGATATTAGATCTGCGTGGCGAATATGTGCTGTTACGATTACCGGATGAACGAACCGAAGTCTCCGTACAAGAAAAAGAACCCACCAGCAATCCGCATTTTACAATTGAAGGAACGCTATCCGACAATGAGACCGGCGATCCGGTGACTTTCGCATCCGTCAGCATCTTGAACACGACAATCGGAACCGTCAGCAATCAGGACGGAGCATTTCAACTGACATTACCGGATTCTCTCCGCCGGCATAAAATACGTTTCTCACATATCGGATACGAAAGCATAGATATTGATTTGGAATTATCGGACGGTAAAAATATTAATCTGGCGCTAAAACCGCAATTTATTCCTCTACAGGAAATTATTGTAAAATACGCCAATCCCATGCAAATACTGACCGATATGCTCAATAACCGCCCGGTTAATTATTCATCCGCCCCCGTCTACCTGACATCATTCTACCGGGAAGGCATCGAACATCGCCATAAAAACATAGACTTGACGGAATCCGTAATTCAGGTATATAAAACGGGGTATAACAACCCTGCTACGGACGAGCAGGTAAAACTAATAAAAAAACGCCGTTTCATAGACCGGGAGAAAACCGATACGATTTTCCCAAAAATGAGATCCGGCATCAACTCATGCTTCATATTGGACATCATGAAAGAATTGCCGGAGTTTATTAATCCCGACGGTGAATCCTCATATCTATACGTTCACAAAGGCTTGGATATAATTGACGGTCGTATTGTCAACGTCATCCTGTTCCGGCAAAAAGAATATATCAAAGAACCTCTTTATGCAGGAGAGTTGTTCATCGAAAGGGACACCAAAGCATTAGTTGAAATCCGTTTTAAAGTAAATCCCGTCAGGATAAGCAAAGCAACGAATATGTTTGTCGACAAAAAAGCCGCCGGGCTGAAGATGGATCTGCAGCATGCCGGATATACCATCTCGTACAAACCGGCGGAAAACGGGATTTACCATATTAATCATATACGCGGAGACTTACGGTTTAAAGTACGCCGCAAAAATCGCCTGTTCAGTACGCCGTTGAATTTCTGGTTTGAGATGGCGACTTGCAAAATCGACACGGCGGACGTAAAACCTTTCCCTCGCAACGAACGGCTGTCGCCGACCCGCATTTTCGCCGAAACAAAACACGGCTACGACGTAAATTTCTGGAACAACTTTAACATCATCCTGCCGGAAGAAAATCTTACCGAAACCATCATCCATAACCTCCATGAAATTCTAATCGCAGAATGATCTTTCAGGAAAAATTATCTTTTTTGCCCCAGCAATAAGAGACGTCATACCGAC
>JAIRMH010000161.1 GCA_031258835.1 Tannerella sp. | reverse complement strand
GAAACCGGGTTGGATGTCCGTGTGGTACGATTATTGGCCGTATTGGATAAACGTTGCTATAATCATCCGGCAAGTCCGTTTTATATCTATAAATTCTGTTTTTTATGTGAAGTAACAGGGGGAAATGATTATTTGACATTTGATATTCTTGATAAGGGGTATTTTGCATTGGATAATCTGCCTGCATTATCACTTGATCGCATATTGCCGGAACAGTTAGCATTATTGGATAAATTGCGCCGCGATCCGGATGCTAAAGTTTACTGTGATTGAAGAAGGAAAGAGGGTATGTCAAAAGCCTGAAATCGTCGTTACTATTGAGGGCGCACCCCGAAGCACGCGACACGCTCGAAGTGGAGTTGCGACCCTTTATCCAGGGACGGCTGATGAACAACCGGTGCGTTACCGACGACGATAAGATCGCGCTGGGACTGCACGTACGCGACCATAAGCCGACCCCGTCGCCCGACCCGGACGATACACCGACGATCGAAACAAAAGCGGCAGTTCCCGGCGTGATAGAAGTGATATTCGGCGGCAAAAACGAAAAAGGCCATGCAAAACCTAAAGATTACCACGGCATAGAAGTCCGCCATCTCGTGGGCGACAAGGATCACCTGAGCAATTCAATACCTTACATCGGTCTGAATGGCGACATCAGTCTCTCTGCATTGACCGCCTCAAACTTTGATTACGACCTGAGTACCGCCGGCTCTACATCTGCTCGACAACGCCTGGCCGCGCCGAGGTCTATCACATAAGCGGCAAGCTGCTGAGAATACTGCCGTTCGTCGCCGGCGAGACGCACTCGCAGCCCATGCCCGCCGGCCTCTACATCGTCCGTATCGACGGACGAAGCTACAAGGTCGTCTTGCACTAATAAAAGAGAGAGTATGACAAAAGTCTGAAATCATCGTCATTGTAAATAGAGTGAAGCAATCCGGCGCGGTGTATGCACCTGGATTGCCGCGTCGTTACGTTCCTCGCAATGACGATCTTGTCATTTACTAAAAACGAACTTATTTTACTTCCCGGTAATCGAAGAATTTGATTACTTTGCGGCTCGTGGGGGGCATTTGTTTTTTGGCGATCAGTTCTGCGGGTTCGAATACTATGTCCGGCGCGACGCGTATTTTTGAACGGAACAGATCTTTTATCCGTTTGATGAAATATTCGTTCTCGTTTGTCGTGCCGATCAGGATACGTATGTCGTCCGTGCCGATCGTGTTGGTATATACTTCGACAATATAGTTCTTTATTTCCGGAATGTTTTCAAGAACGTCGTACAGAGCAGCCGGATAAAGCGTCGTACCTTTGTATTTAATCATCTGCCCTTTGCGTCCGAGGATAGGGCCTAAGCGTAAGGAGTTGCGTCCGCAGGAACAAGGCTCTTCAAAATGATAGCATACGTCGCCTGTTTTGAAGCGCAATAGCGGCATAGCTTCAACGTCAAGCGTCGTGATGGTGATTTCTCCCGCTTGGCCGGCTTTTACGGGTTGATTCCGCTCATCCAGAAATTAGACGATTGTCAGGTTTGGTTTATGGTGTGTTCCACATTCCTTTTCACATTCGTTGAACGATGATTGCATCTCCGTTGAGGCGTAATTGACGTACATGGATAGCTCCGGCCATAAGGCATGAATCTTCTCGCCGAGGGTATTGTAGGTATGTTCGTTTGTACGGATGGATTCGCCCACGCAGATGGCTCGTTTTATGGATGAGTTGCGGTAATCAATCCGGTGGGCTTGGGCAAATTCGATCAGTTTTATCAGGAATGAAGGAACGCAGACGCAGAGGGTAGGATGAATACGGCTGATCGTGTTCCACTGTAGTTCGGGGATTCCGTTGCCGACGCGTATGATCCCCGACCCGAAGCGGAGACTTCCGAGCAAACAGGCCATTCCCGCCATGAAGCAACGGTCGACGGTGGCCATTAACTGGATGATATCGGAGGGACGGCATCCCGCAAATTCGTAGGAAAGGGCCTCGCTTAGCGCAAGACGGCGCAGGTCGTTTTCGGTATCTGCGAATGTGACCGGCTCGCCGAGCGTCCCGGACGTCGTCACATAATCGCGCACGTCGGCCGGCGGGACGCACAGGAAGTCCATGTTGCGCAATTGCAGGTCCTGCTTGGTGGTTACCGGTATTTGTTGCAGATCCTCCAAGTGTTTGATTTTTGCAGGACTGATTTTTTCTTTTGCAAACAATTCTCCGTAGAATGGAGAACGTGCCGCTACGTATGCAAGCGTCTCCGCCAATTTCTTTTCCTGGTAAGCCTTTATCTCCGGTTGCGAAAGATACTGGAATTTTATACTGTTCATCATTTGATTTTTATTAATTGTTAAGTTTCTCCGCGTTGTCGACGGGGGTTGCATATATGCCGAGAAAAATAGCGGTGAGTGCGTCTTTATCTCCGTCGATCTGTTGAAGCATATCATTGCAACGGGCCGTGAAGGCTTCTTTTTCTTCCGGCGTATAACGGTTTGCATAAACGGCCCGACCGGAGCGCAGGTCGTGTGCTATATAATTATTATTGTATAGCTTGTAGTGTTTGTGTATACGTTTGTCGATAAGGGATGCGACCGTTTTGTAAAATTCATTCGGATTTTTGTGGTCTATTTCATTGAGTTCTTCGGAGGTGAGCGGTTCGCAGAGGCTTATGTTTACGCAGCCTTTTTGTTGGATGATCCCGGTGAGAATACTGTTGAGGTCTTCTCCGGGTTGTTTGACATACTTTTCGCCGTTACGTGACCGATATCGTTCGCGCGTTTTCAGTATATCGCACGATTCTATCTGGTAGGAGACCGCGACAGGAATGATATGCAGTTCGTCGACGGATCTTGCCGGATCGTCCGTCCTTCGGCTCATACAAAACATTTTGATGATCCCCTGGTCGGTCATATCGTTACCGTCTTTCGTCCGTCCGTTGCGTTGTGCGATCCAGATGGATTCACCTTTTTCCGTAATGGTGTAACGTATATATTCGGAGAGATGCATGGAGTTTTTGATAAATTCACGGATATTACTGCTCCGTATGACTTTGAACATCTTATTCGCCTTGCCGATATCGACGATGAGTTGCGGATTCATCAGGTTACTGCCGAAGGTAATTTCCGTAGTTCTGAATCCATTGATGTGCAGAATGTATTGCAGCAAAGAAGAATCAAGCATGATATCCCGGTGATTGGAGACAAAGAGGCAGTTCTTATCCGGATCCAGTCCGTCCAGCCCGTTATATGTAAGTTCCGTTATGGAACGGTTAATGAATTGCTCGTTTGCGCAGCACATCACTTTCCGCTGAAACTCGTCAACACTTCGGATGTTACGTACCATTTCTCTGATTTCTTCCACATCCCTGCGAGGGAAAATATATTCCGACAACGCTCCGAAATATTCGCTCTCCGCAATGCGTTGCATGGCAGGCGGTATTTCGGAAGGATCGTAAGGACGTATGTCGTCAAATTTATTCTGCATGATGATCTGTTTTGTTTCGTTTTCAGGTATTGGATTCATGTCGGGTTATGCGAATAAGGCTTTCACTTCGCCGGGAGAAAGCTGCCGGTATACGGGACGGCCGTTTTCGCCGTTTACTTCGGGAAATGTTACTTCAAAATATTCTTCGTCGTAGAACGACAATTTAGAGTTTGTATCCGGGTTACATTCCAGATAGATAATCTCCTTTTCGGACAATCCTTTGCGCTGGCAGATCTGCCGGAAGAGTGAATATCCCGCATAAGTGACGGATGTACCGGGATTATCCAGGTATAATTCCGTTACGATCACAAATGTTTTATCCTGTTTTATGATTTTCAATCCGCATTTGGATAAAACATCCCATTGTCCGTCGAAAACAAAAACCTCGTCGTAATATTTTTCAGGAACTTTCATTTGAATAAATCATTAGTTAGAAATTCGTCTGCAAAATTACATGAAAAGAGTGAGTTTTCCAAATGCGTGCGGGACGAGAACAGGGCTGACCT
>JAIRMH010000253.1 GCA_031258835.1 Tannerella sp. | reverse complement strand
GGAACGGTCGCGACGGTGAACGGAGCATCATCTGCCGGCCACTCTTTTCGCACCAGTTCAAACGAGGTTTCCGGATGATCCGCGGCCAACGACAGTCCGTAGTTCCAGGGCGAGGCCGGGTGTATCTCATACGACGGCCATTGAGACGGGTCTGCCGTCTTTTGCCATTTGGAGTTGTTGATCACCGTCTGAATACTGTTTTTCTCGATGTACGTTTCTTCTATGCGGAGGGAAAATGTCAGCGGCCCATAATTGACGCTGACACTGTGGCCGTTTTGCGGCCATGTGTCGATGGACAGATGCATCGGCAGCGACAATTCCACCACGTCGCCTACCGACCAGCAGCGGTGAATCCGGATATAACGCGACGCACCGGCGCGGACAGTCTTTTTTTCGCCCCTGACACCGGTCACAGTGGCCGTCGCTTCGCGACACCATGCCGGGACACGCAAATAGAGCGGGAATGTCGTTCGGTCGCTTTCTTTGACCGTTATCCGGACGGTTTCGTCGAAC
Source organism: Tannerella sp. (assembly GCA_031258835.1). Lineage (GTDB taxonomy): Bacteria > Bacteroidota > Bacteroidia > Bacteroidales > Tannerellaceae > Tannerella. The sequence goes on along the minus strand of JAIRMH010000253.1, from coordinate 4,920 downwards.
GGGTAATGCGTCGTTTGCTCCAACCGAACGATCTCTCCCTTGCCGACGCGGGCGTTCACCGTACTTTCGGCATACAAGGCAGCCAGCAGCCCATTGTCCGGCGTAGACTGCCAGAGGTTTTCGGCATAATAGGGCCATCCCTGCGTATGGTTATGCTGGCAGCAACGACTGCTGAACGGATTCATTATCAGGAAAGGTCCCGAATTATCGATGCCGGGATAATGGTTTTTGTCGTCGCTCAAAACCATGTTGGGGCTGGTGATATAACGTAGCGACCGGAGGTCGGGCATCATCGAAGCCGGCCAGGTATTGAACGCGACATTCTCGCAATGGTCTGCCCAGAAGGGATCGCCGGTGATACGCAGCAATATTTCGTCGGAGGCCATCTGCTCGACTAAGCCGCAGGTCTCTACGCCCTGTCGCGGGTCGTGATAGCCTTTGCGGGCGTTCTCGTCGGCGCCAAACATGCCACCGGGCACCTGCCCATACAGGCGGCGTATCAGGTGAAAATTGTTATATGTGGCCTGTAGGTGCGCGCTGTCGTGACTTTGCAGATAATAGGTAGCCGGCTCGCGAAACGACTGGGCAATGTTCACATTATGCCAGTTCGGCAGATTGTCGGGCTGCATCCAGTTGGCCGTGTTCCGGTGAATCTTTTCGCCCAGCTCCAGCAGAAACGTATCGCCCGTGAGGTTATACAGCCAGTACACGCTGTACAGGTTGTCGCCTCCGCGGCTATTTTCCCAGTAGTCTTTGAGGAAAAGAGATTCGTCGAGTTGCAGTTGCCACCGGAAATAACGGGTCATGAAAGAGAGCACCCGCCGGTCGTTCGAATATTCGTAGTACGATTGCAGGCACCACAACATAATCATGTTTCCCCACAAATCGGGGCCTTCCTTTTTTTGAATCCAGGGGCCGAAATAGCCATCTTCGCGCTGACTGTTCAACACGGCTTCGATCCACGTTTTCGTCTCGCGAATCATGGCCTCGTCGTTCAGCAGAAAGGCCAGGTCGCCGTAACCCTTCAACCAGTAGGGCACTTCTTCCCAGCCGTGATTGCCTGTCCCGTCTTCGCTTAGCCATGCATTGTTTTCCTTGTCGAGCCACGCGCTGATCTCCCCCAGATGACCACACATGCCGTCGCGTTGGGTTTCAAGCATCTTTTTTACCCAGCCACCCGGCTGAATGCTGCCCAGCGGCAGTTTCACAAACTGCGAAGGCACCAGCGGCGCCCGGTTACTTACATACAACGTGCCGTATTTGCTCGTGTCCGGACGATCTACTACCTCGTATTGCTCCGTCATGCCGCACCCTGCAAAAAGGAACAGCGCCCCCCATAGCAGGATTGTTAAATTGTATTTCATACGTATTTGATGATTAATGATTAATGAACAGGATGTTTTCCGGTAGCTTTCCGTCGCGAATATTTTTGCTCGAATAGCCGACTTCCAGCGATTGCCCCCACGTGTCGTCATAGAACAGCACTTTCAGTTCATGGAACCCTGCTTCGAGGGCCACTTTCCCGTTGACACGCATGATGTGCGACCAGTCCTTGTCTACCACCAGCCGGTCATCAATATAAATCTGCGAGCCGTCGTCCGAAATCGTATAGAAGCTATACACAGCCCGTTCCGGGATTTTAATCCACGTGCGGAACTCATAGGCAAAATGGTCTTCCGACGGCGCATCGTTCACCGAGAAATACGGCATCACGCCCTCGCTCACTTTCTTGTCCGGGGTGATTTTCTTCACCGAGCCAAACTCTCCTTCGTAATAGGTAAACCGTACACCCTGTTTGTCGGGATTGACCTGCCTGGCCGGGAGGTAAGTCATGGTTTCCTCGTCGACGGAGGTGATGGCCGAGGGATAGTGAAACGTCAGTTCGGTGCCTTTCGGCGTGCGTATCCAGGAGTCAAACACGAACTCGTCTTCAAAAAGCTCAATAATGCGTGCGCCGCGTTCCAGTCTGCCGTAGGCCTCCCAGCCGGAGACGCGGCCGTATGCCAGCGCGATGTAATGTTCGATTCCGATATAATCGTTTGCATGGTCATGCCCGACAAAAACGCCCATCACATCCTTCTGCTCGATGAAAGAGCCGAGCAGTCCCGTGTTGTAACCAGGCGGGCTGGGCTTTTCCTCGCTGGTGCCGAGAGTGTTTTTCTGTCCGGAAACATGGCTGTATTCCGGCAGGGGGATGTGAAAAAAGGCCAGCGCCGGCAACGGCTCCCCGCTATTTGCAGCAGTGAAAGCGTCACTTTGCTTGCGATACCATGCAATCTGGTCGAAATAAACCGGGGCATAGACGCCATACTTCGGGTTGGTCGAATAGGTATTGGAATCGAAACAGTACAACAGGGCAGCCGTCCGGTTGCCTTTCGAACTGTAGACCGGCAACACGTAATTTCCCACGCCGTGAATATCTTCCGGGCCTTTTTCGCCCAGGAACCAGGGCGAGCGGCTCAGGATGTCCATGATTTCCTCGCGTGAGATTTGAGTGCTGGATTCGCCGTCGTGGTTGCCGAAAGTGACGGCAAACGGCGTCCGGGCGTCTTCAAAGATTTTCGGGATATCCGTCCACGGCTCCCTGTCGGGTACTTTGTACGCCACATCGCCCGTGAGAATAGCCACGTCGGGTTGCTCGGCGGCCAGCACGGCCTTGATAGTTTCCGTCACTTTGGCACAAGTTGGTTCTCCGTGTACCCAGTGGATGTCGGTAAACTGTGCAATCTTGAACTTGCCGTTCCCGTGAAACGCAAGTTTGGATTTCTCCTGCGCCTGTGTGCCTGCTCCCGCTAATGCACATAACGCAATCATACAAATTGTTTTCTTCATTTTTTTCATCAGGTTATATTAATTAATAATTTCAAGATTCAAAAGAATGCACAAATGTAACAAAAATAATTGATCTTCCATTTTTATAGCAAAAAGATAAAACAGAGTTTCGTTACTGTTTAAGGGTATAAAAATTACAGTGACTCCTATTTTTATCCGAATTTCTTTGTAATTATTAAATATTTAGCCTATTTTTGAATGTCGAAAAAATAAATCATGAAATGGAACCAATAATCAGATGAATAGAAACAATACTTTGGTAAAATGCTTAACATATACCTGTTTGTCAAGCTCTTTCATATCGTTGCTGATCGGATGCAAAGACAAAAATGCAGATTCGCAACTACCAGTGAACGTAATTTATATTCTGGTTGACGATCTGGGCTATAGAGATCTGGGATGCTACGGACAGAAAATAATCCGCACGCCGCATATCGACCGGATGGCTTCGGAAGGAATGCTTTTCACACAACATTACGCCGGTTGTACAGTGAGTGCACCCTCACGCGCCTCATTAATGACCGGACTTCATACCAGACATACACAAATCCGTGGAAATAAGGAAGTCAAACCCGAAGGGCAGGAACCTATACACGGGGATATCTACACGCTGGCCCGTTTGTTTAAATCAAAAGATTACGAAACCGGGATTTTCGGGAAATGGGGATTAGGGTTTCCGGGATCTGCCTCCGAACCCAATGTCATGGGATTTAATGAATTTTACGGATACAATTGTCAGCGTCAGGCGCATACCTATTATCCGGAGCATTTATGGAATAATGAGGTAAAAGTCGAATTTCCCGGGAATAAAAAGAATAGACGTAAAACATATCAACAGGAGCATAACTGCCTGTACTGGAAGTTTCACGAACAGAAAGACCGTCATGCCATACGTAAAGGCGACTGGAAGCTATCCGCCAAGGCATATCCGGAGAAGAATCAATTTGTATTAAAAGCTAAGATTTATTTTTATGCATTAAAATATGATTGGAATGAACTTGAGGTCATCAAAAATTACGAGTTTGCGTAACATGAGTGAAATAATCTGAACCGAAACAGACTGTTCTCCTCCTTGATAAGTAAAAATCTGAATCTTTTGAATGATTAGATCTCTGTACTGTTAAATTTCAAAACTCTTGCCGCAAAAGAAAGGAGTGGAGCTTGCGGTGAGACCGAAGAACTTAAATTTATATAAATCTTTTAAACGTAAAAATTCATGTCGATTAAAATCAAAACAATAGCCAAAGGGCAACCGGGAGTTGTCGGCGGTGGCGAAAAAAAATATTACGCAGTTCCGGTAATGGGCGGCAAGTGGAATATTGAGAAACTGACCTCTTCCATCGAAAAGATCTGTACGGTGAGCGGGGCCAACATCCGCGCGGTGTTGTATGCACTGGTGGATGTGGCCGTTAACGGACTGGAGGACGGAAACATCATCCGGTTAGGCGATCCGGGCAGCATTCGCATCACACTCAGTTCGGAAGGCAAAGCCAGGCCAGAAGAAGTGAGTGCGGGCTGTATCAGGAAATCGCGTATCATCTTTGTACCGGGTTCGCGCATCAAAAAATGCTCGAGACGGCTACATTTAAGAAGGACAGTTAGTGCAGGAAAATATCACGCGTGAAAAAAAAAATTCCACGCGTGGTTTTCCTAATTTCCACGTGTGGAAATTTTTTTTTCACAGCAGGAAAATTATTTTTCACGGCAGGAAATGAAGTTGTCAACCGGCAAAATGCCGCTGTACATAATTTATTATTCACTTGCTTTCCTCCACAAAAAAGAGTTTTTCAGCCTCTGAATTACAAAGCAGTTAGGTCATAAGAATTATAATCCGATATGGGCCATACTTCATAAGATGCGTCAGGTGATGGGAGATACTTATAAAGCGCTATATCCATCATTCAGAAGGGAGGGACATTTCATAAATGCCAGATTAAGATTATGAATAAAAAAAATTGAATATTCGCATTACATTTACAGCACAAAATTGAATAGATAAACAATTATGATACAATACACATGAAACCGCTATATCAGGAACTCTCTTTTTTGCCGGCAAACTACATAAACATGTACAAGGAAGAATTG
>JAIRMH010000056.1 GCA_031258835.1 Tannerella sp. | reverse complement strand
GAAGCAGCAATCCGGCAAATATATTCTGCGACAATTTGAATTGAAAACCGACGCCGTCAGATGCGTCTTTCTTATCCCCCGTTTGGGAAATCCGTGTATGTTACGATCCGGTTATGCAGGAAAAGATATATATAGCCGCAGGAAAAGACAAATCCGTTCGGGAGATCGACATCATCGTTGGTCAGGAAAACACGCTATCCTGACAGTCACAGAACGGCAGACTGGCTTCCTGTTGATGAGGACACTGCCGAAAGGCAAAAACGCAAAAGGGTAAAATTTAACATGAAAAATTGCTTGTTGGAAATAATGTATTATCTTTGCATTTACTTTATAATAAATGTATTGCTTATGGATAGAAAGATTACGGTTTGGCATATGATCGTTTTGGGCATGTTTTTTATATGTCCTGTAAGCGCTACGCCGGTTCTTGTTGAGAAGCCGATATTTGACAGCGTGTATTATTATCTGAAAATAGATACCGCTGAAGTGGATTTAGGTTATCTGCGAATAGATACGGCGGAGTCAACATTGTCGGCGGCTACGAGTGATATCGGCGTTGACGCCATGTGGCGAATTATCGAAACGGAATATTCGCCCGATGCGCCGGGCACAGGTAGCGAATACAGGTTCGTGAATGTTGCAACATCGGATACGCTCCGCTTTTCTCTTGTTACTACGCAGCCGGATACAATAGCTGTAATAACGGAAAACGGTATCCTTTCCTATTGGTTTGACCTGGTTTTTAACGAAGGCGGCAGGAATGAATTTAAAACTTTATATGAAGACGGGCAGGGGGACACGTTAATTTATTATCTCACGGTGGACGGCGAAGGTGTTGTGATGCTGTCCTCTGAAACGTCAGTGCAGACGCACTTGAATTTCTCGGTCGAACGCATAAAAAGAATGCCGGATCTAAACAGATATTACCGGCTGAAAGCAGATACGCTTGGCATGCCCGGCGTGGCGTCCATCGGTTACTTTTCGGTGGCGGACACGACGATAAGGCGCGATAGCCTGTCGGTATACAAAACGCTCAGGGGCGATTTGTCGTTATGGAAGTTGACGGTCGATACGATGGTATATGATACGACCTATTTTAAGATCTACAATAAGGCGACGGACAGTGACCTTGCGTTTGATATCCCGTCCGTCGATACGGTAGCCTGTATGAGACAGCAGGGAGCGCTCAATCAATGGATGCTACCTTTTTTTGTTGAGGACAACGGCGTCGGGAAGTTCCTGGTGCGCGACACTTTGGCCAATAAAGATTATTATCTTGCGTTGAAGGATACGATCGTCATGTTAGTTTCCGATACGATGGCGTATCAGTGTTTGAAATTTGTCGTGGAAGAGGATTTCCTTGTGGATACGACATTAGTTTATAAAGTGAAATACCTTAACGGCACGGATTCTGGCAGTTATCTGGGGGCGAATGCGCGCGGGGAAAGAACGCTGCTCGACACGGTATATGCACATTATCCGGATGGGCAGTTTGTCGTATACAGGGAAAATAAATATACGCTGATGAATCGTTCGGGAAAGGATGTAACGACCGGATGGATGAATGTCACTACCGATTCGCTGTCAGTCGTATGCGATGCTTTGGGCGATACACTCTTGTTCCAGTACACGAATGACAAAGATACGTTTGAGATTACTCCCATAACATACGGGGGTATAGAGACGGAAATGTTTAATCCGTATCTGGGGTACAGATATCTACAACCAGAGGATCTCAGGCTCTCTGCATATGTATTTTCGTACACCTCGGCGGATACGCTGAACGGGCGCGTTCTGGGATATACGCCTGCGGATTCGCTTGTGATGTTGCTGCCTGACGGCGATACGGCGCAGTTTGTGCTTGACGTGTCGAGGGTATATTCGGAAGGCGCGCCGGAGATTGCGGGGATACCCCGTACAAAAAGGAACGCTTATCATCTGCGCGCGTTTAACGATACGACGCTTTACCTCTCGATACGCGCGAATGATTCGCTACGTGTGGATACCGTACCTCGCCAAGCCTCGTTCTTCCTTAAAGAAGATACGATACCCGCTTCCGGAAAATATTATTTTCTGGAAAATGCGTTTGTTGGAAGGAAAGCACTTGTGGATTCGACGAAATATTTTTATATGGCGCCTGCCGACACGGTCGTTATTCATCTGTTTTCGATGATTTGGAGGGACCGCTATCCCCCGGAGGAAGATCCTTATGAATACCTGACGTATGATGAATTGACGGAAATATATTCGGGGATAGGATTATATGAGATAGCTAATATGGAGGGTCGCGAAATCACCTACTTGACGAAGAATTATTATGATTATGCTTATTTCGGTATGGAAGGCGGATCAACGTTCGTCCCTCCCGTGCAGACAAGGGCAGGTTCGTACATACGTTCCGATTTTCATTTGTGGATTGATACTGCCCGTGCAAAGGGATATAATCCGGAGAGGCCGTCGTTTTATATCATAAGGGATATTGATACGATATCCGCCGGATCGTCGAAGTATAATATGTCGGGATATTTCCTGCATGTAATGGATTCATTGTCGGGACAGGAGGATTCTAAGATAATAGATGATACGGGCGTCGGCGAATATGAATATAACAGAGTGAATTTTGTAAAGGCGAGACGTTATTCGGCGAATGAATTGCTGTTGAATTTCGGACTTGACGAGCAGGAAAGGACGGAAAGGGACAGCGTTGGTTTTAGGGGTAAAAATGAGCTTGCAATCAATGAATACCGCTTCTATTTGCAGAAGACAGGCACTTCCGACGATCCCCAGGAATATTATATTGTTACGGAGCAGGGATATGGAGTGACGCCCGGTACGCGGGCTTATCTCTCGTCAACGTTGAACGGAAGGCTTTATGTCGGCCCGCGTAACAATAGCGCCAAAACGGTGACGATATCTGTCGCAAACCATGTTGCGAACGAGGTCGTACCTCCTTCCGCACCGGAGCCGGAGGAAATAAGTAAAAAGATTACGATTGTCGGTGAAGACGGGCATGTTACCGTTTATAATGCGTCAGGAGAACGTGTTACGATCTTCAATGTACTCGGACAGAAGATCGGTGATAAGATAATATTTTCCGATAAAGAGACTGTTCCCGTTCCGCGCGGAATCCTTATCGTGAAAGTCGGGGAAAGTAAAACGCAGAAAGTCGTTGTTAAGTGAAAGAGTAAAAGCGGGTCGAAAGTCCCGCTTTTATTTTTGCTTTCGTTCGAGCATGGCTCTAAACTCATGATTTTTCAGTCCCCAGTCAGGTGCGATGAGTAATTCTTTTGGCGATTGTGACACGAAACGGTCGATATGGATGTCGGGTCGCAGGCGATCTATAAATTCGGCGACGAGGTCGATATATTCGTCGACGGTAAATAACCGGAAGCGTTCGGGGCAGGATTCGTATTCCGTTGCCATGGCTGTTCCACGTATGATCTGAAGCTGGTGTAGTTTTACGGAAGTGAGCGGTAACTCGGAAATAGTAACGGCATGCTGGAGTATTTGTGCGTTTGTTTCGCCGGGAAGTCCTAATATGATATGCGCTCCGCAGGGAATCTGTCGTTCCGCCGTGCGAATGACCGCTTCTTTGGCCTCTTCGTACGTATGGCCTCTGTTGATACGCAGGAGTGTTTCTTCGGATGTGCTTTCTATGCCATATTCAACCATTACGAATGTACGGCGGTTCAGTATTTGCAGATAGTCAAGCAACTCGCCTGAAACGCAGTCGGGGCGGGTGGCGATGATGATTCCCACAACATCGCTGTTATGTAAAGCTTCCTCATATTTTAATCGCAGGATTTCTATTTTGTCGTAAGTGTTTGTATAGGCTTGGAAATAAGCGATATATTTCATGTCGTGATATTTGCGTGAGAAGAAACGTATTCCTTCCTGCAGTTGCCGGGTTATGCTTTGTCTGTTGTCGCAGTAATTGGGATTAAATGTCCGGTTATTGCAATAGCTACATCCGCCGCGTCCTTTTGAGCCGTCGCGGTTCGGACAGGTAAAGCCGGCATTCAGGGAGATCTTTTGTACTTTGAACGCCGGGAATCTTGCCTTCAGATAATCCGTAAATTCGAGATATATCCTGTTTGTATTTTTGTTTATAAGCATATGTCAGAGTTAATTATCGTCCAAATGTACATAAAAAATACTTGCTTTCAAAGAGGATTCGCCAAGATACGACGTTCGACAATATGTATTACAAATATCTTTTCTTGCGGATCCGGACTGTAACTGCGTGCAATTACGTTGCATTTACTAATTGAATTTACCGTTTCTTATTATGGTGAATTGATTATTCGGAGGAAAGTCAGTACATTTGCAGATGTTAATATTGAAAGGAGATAAATTAAAAGTAAATGATATGAAGGTATTTAATGTTTTACATCCGGTATTTTTTTTCGTGTTTGTCATAATGGTCTTGACGTCGGAAAGCGTTTTTGGGCAGAATGGAGCTAAAAGGATCGGCTTGTCCGATATAGTGAACGGGACGTTTCGGCAGGATACTAATGTTGGCGAGATGCGTTCGTTGCCCGACGGTCGGCATTACACGGCAATGAATAAAGAACGTACGATGATTATCAAATATTCATATCTTACGGGAGCGCCTGCAGATACGCTTTTTGACGTGAAGGATGCGCGTGAATGTACGTTTAACGATTTCGAAGATTATATAATCAGTTCTACGGGACATCATATATTGCTCATACGGGAAAAAGAGGCTATTTACCGACGGTCGTTCCGCTCCTCCGTTTATGATTATGATGTGCGCCGCCGGGTAGTGAAGCCGTTAAATGAATCGGGTAACAAGGTTATGATACCGGTTTTTTCGCCTGATGGACGCATGTGCGCTTATGTGGAAGAGAATAACATCCGGATAAAAAAGTTTGATTATGATACCGAGACGCAGGTGACGAGAGACGGGGTCATAAACAGGATTATCAACGGAGCTACGGATTGGGTGTATGAAGAAGAATTTTCCGTGACGAACCTGATGGCCTGGTCGCCTGATAGCGAATATCTTGCTTATGTGCGTTTTGACGAAACAGATGTACCGGAATATGCCATGGCTATCTACGGCGATTCGTATTATCCTTATGAACAACGCTTTAAATATCCGAAAGCCGGAGAGGATAATTCGAAAGTTACGCTTCATGCGTATTGTGTGGAAACGAAAGATATAAAAGCGCTGCAGACGCCTGTCGACAGCGACAGTTATATCCCCTACATTCGTTTTACGCCGGATCCTTCGCAACTGGCGGTGATGACGCTTAACCGTCAACAGAACATCTTTAACCTTTATTATGCCAATCCTAAAAGCGGAGTGTTTAAACTTATCATGAAGGATGAAAATAAAGCGTATATAGATTCCGACTGGATGGGGGCGATCCGATTTTCGGAAAGCGGCTTTCTTTATGTGAGCGAGCAAGACGGGTATGCGCATATTTATCAATATTCCCCGACGGGCGTACGGCAGCGTCAGGTGACAAACGGTAACTGGGATGTGACGCGTTTGATAGGAAAAGATGAGGCGACGGGGACGGTATATTATGAATCGGCGGAAGAAAGTCCGTTGCGCCGTTCGGTATATTCCATTGATGCGAAGGGGAAGAAAACATGCCTGTCGACGATGCAGGGAACAAACAGCGCGTCGTTTAGTGCATCGTATGCTTATTTTGTAAATCATTTTTCCAATGTCAATACCCCTGCGCGTATCAGTGTACATGAGACGAAGACCGGCAGTGAACTCCGCGTACTTCGGGATAATTCCGCTCTCAGGAATAAATTGTCGGAATATGCCTTTTCGCATAAAGAGTTTACGACGATCGTCACCGCTACGGGCGAAGAGTTGAATGCCTGGATTGTTAAACCTGCGAATTTCAGCGAATCGAAGAAGTATCCGGTGGTGATGTTTCAATATAGCGGGCCAAATTCGCAATCCGTATTAGATCGTTTTGGGATGGATTGGGAGCAGTATCTTGCGGAAAACGGTATTGTCTGCGTATGTGTTGACGGACGCGGAACGGGCGCCCGCGGGGAGGCTTTCCGCAAGTGTACATATATGCGGATGGGCGATCTTGAATCGCGCGACCAGGTGGCCGCCGCCGTTGCGCTAAGTAAATTGCCGTATATCGATAAAAACCGCATTGCCATATGGGGATGGAGTTTCGGAGGATATAACGTCTTGATGGCGATGAGCGCTGGCAATGGCGTGTTTAAAGCCGGGATCGCCGTTGCTCCTCCTGCCGATTGGCGTTACTATGATACGGTTTATACGGAACGTTATATGCGTACGCCGAAAGAGAATAAAAAAGGATATGATGATACTTCGCCCATAAAACGGGCAAAAGACCTGCAAGGCAGATTGTTGCTTGTCCATGGAACGGCCGATGATAATGTCCATTTCAAACAGAGCATGGATTATGCGGAGGCGTTAACGCAGGCCGGCAAACAGTTTGATATGCAGATTTACCGCGACAGGGATCACGGTATCTACGGGGGTAATACACGGATGCACCTGTATACGCGTATGTCGGAGTTTCTTTTTAACAACCTGTAAGATCGTTACGTTTTAATTCTATTACCTCCAGATCTTTGATGTCGGTTTTATCTATGGTAAAGCGGATGAGTGTGCGTACTTGATGAAATCCGCTAATACCGGCTGCTCCGGGGTTTATATGCAGGCAATGAAGGTTTTTGTCGAACATCACTTTAAGAATATGGGAATGTCCGGAGATGAACAGTTGCGGTTTTGCCGCATACAGTTCGGCGCGGATGGAAGGTTCGTACCGTCCCGGATACCCGCCGATATGCGTCATCATAACGTTTACGTCTTCAACTTTGAAATGTACGGTTTTAGGAAACTGCCGGCGCAGAGGATATCCGTCAATATTGCCGTGTACGGCGCGAAGCGGCTTTATGCCGGCCAGGTCGCACGCCAACGCCTCCGATCCGATATCTCCTGCATGCCATATCTCATCGCATGATCCGAAATATTTCACATATTTATCATCCCACCAGCCGTGAGTGTCCGAAAGAAGTCCTATTTTTATCATGGCGGTAAAATTACACTAAAAACTTGAGCTTTCCAAGCGCACTGTTGCGTTTTCGTTAAGATACTTTACTCATTTGTGTGCAGTTTGATAATTTAATGCAAATGTTCTTCTGTAAATTTTGCCTGACACATTTTTGTTTGTCTGTATGTAATTCAAAAATTTCATGTACATTTGTCTCGAAATTTTATACAGGCAAAAGGCAAAAGATGGAAGAAAACAAGTATAGATATTTCAAACGTGATATTAGTTGGCTGTCGTTTAACTACAGGGTACTTATGGAGGCTGATGATCCGCATCTTCCCATCTATGAGCGGATACGGTTCCTGTCCATATATGCGTCCAACCTGGAGGAGTTTTATGAGGTGCGCGTATCGGAGCGCCGTGGGGATATCATAAAGAAGAATTATGTTGATGAGAGTGCGGAAACGTCTGAGGAGAGTCTTGAGAACATTACGCGCGAGGTGAACCGTCAGCAGCGAGATTTTTACCGTATATTCAGCGAAGGGATATTGCCGGAGTTACGACGGCAGAAGATTTGTCTGTATCAGACCGGCCAACCGGAGGATTTTCATTGTGAATTTGTCCGGAATTATTTCAATGAAGAAGTCTTCCCGTTCCTTTCTCCCGTGACGATACAAAAAGGCGTCAGGACATTTATACGGGATCGCAGGTTATATCTTATTGTTAATATGAGGAATAAGGTTACGGGAGCGCCCTATTATGTACTCATAAAAATTCCATATCTGAAAGCGCCCCGTTTTATATCTTTGCCGTCGTATAACGGTATGTTTTATTATATGTTTATCGATGATATTATCCGGGCGAATCTGCCGCTAATTTTTCCGGGATATGATGTGGACGGATGTTATAGTATAAAGATCTCGCGTGATGCGGATATTTATATTGACGACCGTACGCTTGTCGGGTACAGGGAGATGGTGAATGAGATAAAAACGAAGGTCGGCAAACGCAAGATCGGTGCGCTGAGCCGTTTTATGTACGACCGTGCGATGCCGGCGGAGATGCTTGATTATATTTGCGAATCGTTTGGTATAGCGACGGACGATCTTATTGTCGGCGGACGTTATATGAATCTTCAGGATCTTATAATGTTACCCAATCCTGTCGGCGCAGAACTGGAGCAAAAGGCGCTATCGCCGATGCGCGTGCCGTATCTTGATGAAACGGGTTCCATTTTTCGTGCGGTGATGCAACGGGATGTGTTGCTTCATTTCCCGTATCAGTCGTTTGATTACCTGTTGCGTTTTTTAATGGAGGCCTCATTCGACCCGGAAGTGGAGGAGATAAAAATTACACAATATCGTGTGGCGGAAAATTCCGCAGTGATAAACTCATTGATAAGCGCGGCCCAGAACGGGAAAAAAGTAACGGTTTTTGTGGAGCTGAAAGCCCGTTTTGACGAGGAGAATAATGTGAATGCAGCCGAGCGTATGGAACAGGCGGGGATAAAGATCATTTACAGTATTCCCGGCTTGAAGGTTCATGCTAAAGTTGCGGTTATATTGCGCAAAGACGGTCATGCGGATTTTGCTTATCTTAGTACCGGGAATTTTAATGAGAAAACAGCCCGCAGCTATTCCGACATGGCGCTTCTGACTTGTCATAAGACATTGATTGCGGATGTTGATAATCTGTTTTCGACACTGGAACGTCAGACAGGAACGCCTGTATATGCGCATCTTCTTGTCGCCCGATTCAATATGACGCAGGGAATCGTGCGTATGATAGAACGTGAGATGGAACATGTAAATGCGGGGCGTCGCGGTTATATTATATTGAAGATGAACGGATTGCACGATAAGCAAATGATAGACGCATTGTATCGCGCTTCGGAGAGCGGCGTTGAAATAGACCTCATCGTGCGGGGGATCTGTTGCCTTATACCCGGTCGGTCGTTCAGTAAAAATATCCGTGTCACGCGTCTTGTCGATATGTTTCTTGAACATTCGCGTGTATGGTATTTTTATAATGATGGGTTAGAGGATTTGTATCTTGCTTCCGCCGACTGGATGCGTCGAAACCTGAATAGCCGGATAGAAGCGGCTTTTCCTGTGTTATGCCCGAAGATCAAGCAAGAGATAACGGCGATCCTGCGGATACAATTGCAGGATAATGTCAAAGCCTGTACCCTTGACGAAAACCTCCGAAATGTTTTTAAGCATGACAATCGTCCGCCCGTACGTGCACAACAGGCGATATATGAATATATTAGAAAAGGCTCTTTCTGATGCGCCATTCCTGGGGATAGCGGTTATTCGCGCGGTTCCCGATGTTTTTTACAAATCCAAGCGGGGTCTTTTTATATGTCGCAAGCAAATGTCCTTTAGGTGTGTTTTCCGGTAATATAAGGGCTTCTTTTTGCAGATATTTGATCGCATTTTCGTAAGATAATTCAAAGGGAATAAAAGCGTTGGGATTGATCTCCGTACATAACGCCAGGGATACGGAAGGCGTAAAATCTTTGCCCTTGAACCGCCCCATATGTATGCCGGCGGAAACAATATTCAACATTTTGGCACATATAGCGTAGATGTTTGCAAGAGCTTCGGGTATGGCAAATATGCTGTCGGCGCCGGCAGTGGCATTAGCGCCGGCGGTAATAAAACGAAATTTATCGGGGGTCGATAGCAGGCGTTTTATTTCCGGCTTTATTCCCGGGTGTACGGTTGTCGGACGGTCGTTGTTTTTGAATGTTTTTATCCTGTCGGTTTTTGCTGTGTCTTTGTTTTTTCGCATCAGGGCTAAGGAAAATCCTTCTCCGCATGTGCGGTGCGGGTAGAACCTGTATATGGGAATATCATGATGTAGCGAACTTGCGATGTTCCATTCCGGCTTTACGGCGACGGCGACGAGTTCGGCGTCCAGTTTTTCGGCCAGATAGCAAATGTTGTCTTCGTTTTCTTCCGTGTTGAATGTACATGTGCTGTAAATAAGCCATCCGCCGGGTTTGAGAGCTTCCCATACATCATGGATAATACGTTTTTGGCGTGAAGCGCATAACTTTACATTGTCGGCGCTCCACTCGTTGCGGGCGGTCGGGTCTTTGCGAAACATCCCCTCTCCGGAACAGGGCAGATCGGCCAATATGACGTCGAAAACATGTTTGAGTTTCCCGAAGTCTCTCGGATCATTGTTTGTCGTAATATTACCGGCTCGTCCCCATTTGATGATATTCTCGGCAAGAATCATACTGCGGTTTCGTATGATTTCGTTACTGACGAGCAGTCCTTCTTCGCGGAGAAGTGACAGCAAGTGCGTGGACTTGCCTCCTGGTGCGGCGCACAAGTCGAGGGCGATCAGCGGCTTTCGGAGAGGAGGCATATCTGCCGTTATCGTCAGGAATGCCTGCTCAAGGAACATAGAGGACGCTTCCTGAACATAATAGGCGCCCGCATGGAACAATGGGTCGAAAGTGAAAGATGGGCGTTTTGAGAGATAGTAACCGTTTTCGCACCAGGGTATTTTTTTATATTCACCGAAAGCGCCGGCGGGAAAGTTTATATCTGATACCGCCGTCAATTTATGCGGATTAATGCGAACGCTAACCGGCGGCTGTGTTTCCAGCGCCGTTTCTAATGCGTAGTATTCGTCGTGCAACAACTCTTTCGTACGCCTGATGAACTCCTGAGGAAGCATTTTTTCTTTGATTTTTATTCTGCAAACGCACAAAACTACATGAAAATTCTGCTATTTCCAAGCGCGTGCCGAATGATTTTTTTAAACGAGGAAATATATACATGAAATATCCAATATGGGCGAGGGCGGATATTGTGGTGTGTTATAACAGGATGTGCAATGTTGACGTGCAGTCGCTGAAAAACTCAAGATTAATAAATTGCGGCGTTAAGAATTTTTACTACATTTGCGGTTGAAAGTCAAGAGTAAAACGATGATGGAGTGGATGAAATTATTATCAGGCAAGCGGTTGGGGGTTGAAAGTTATCATGAGCGTAAACATGAACGTACTAATTTTCAGCGCGATTATGATCGGTTGATCTTCTCTTCGCCGTTTCGCCGTTTGCAGAACAAGACGCAAGTCTTTCCCTTGCCGGGAAGTATCTTTGTGCATAACAGGCTGACGCACAGCCTCGAAGTGTCGTGCGTAGGTCGTTCGCTCGGCAAAAACATATCCTCTCGGCTGATACGGAAATACGGCGACGGCGACGGTGTTAATTTCTCGGAGATAGATTCCATCGTTTCGGCGGCGTGCCTTGCTCATGATATGGGTAATCCACCGTTCGGACATTCCGGAGAACGGGCTATTTCCGCATATTTTGCCGATGGTAAGGGGACGCAATTTGAACGCGAAGTGCGCGATGAGGGCGGTCGTTGGGAAGATTTCCTCCATTTTGAAGGGAACGCAAATGCGATGCGCCTGTTGACGCATATGTTTAACGGACGCCGCGATGGTGGTTTTGCTTTGACGTACAGCACGTTGGCCTCGGTCGTTAAATATCCTTTCGCATCAATTTACGCTACCAAAGGGAAATTTGGATTTTTTCAGACAGAAGAAGATACCTATTTGCGTATTGTCGGCGAGTTGGGGATACCGAAAGTGGGGCAGGATAAAGATATATATGCGCGTTATCCGCTTGTATACCTCGTGGAAGCGGCCGATGATATATGTTATCAGATAATGGATATTGAAGATGCGCATAAGCTGCGTCTTCTCACGAAAGATGAAGTATTGGAACTTTTTCTGGGATTTTTCGAGGGAAAACGTCTTGAGGATATCCGACAAACGATGCTGATGGTGAATGATACGAACGAACAGATCGCTTATCTTCGTTCATGTATCATAGGGCTTCTGGTAGACGAATGTACGCAGGAGTTTCTGGATAATGAAGAACGGTTTCTGAACGGTGCATATGATAAGCCGTTGATGGAAGGCGTAAGCGATATTGCCCGGAAAGCTTATGAAAGATGCTCTGAGGTAGCTTATGAAAAGATATATGTCTCTCGCGATGTGGTAGACATTGAGCTGGCGGGTTATCACATTTTCGGATATCTGCTTGAAACGATTATCGATGCGATGATGAACCCGGAACATTCGTACAGTAAACTGTTACTTAACCGTGTGCCGGACCAGTACGATGTTCGCGCGTCTACCACTTACGGTAAAATACAATGTGCACTTGACTATATATCCGGTATGACGGATGTATATGCGCTTGATTTATATCGGAAAATTACAGGCATGAGTCTGCCTGCTGTATGAAGATAACGGTAAAGGATTAATTAACGAATCACATAAAAGATATGAAAAACGGATTTAAACGAATTTTGCTGAAGTTAAGCGGCGAGTCGCTTATGGGAGGTAAACAGTACGGTATAGATGAGGTTCGCCTCGGTGAATATGCCGGACAAATAAAGGAAATTGCAGAGATGGGTGTCCAGATCGGAATCGTCATCGGCGGTGGGAATATTTTCCGCGGACTAAGCGGTAGCGGCAGAGGTTTTGACCGTGTGAAAGGAGATCAAATGGGTATGTTGGCTACGATAATTAACGGTCTGGCATTGAGTTCTGCGCTTAACACGATAGGCGTAAAAGCGTCGGTGCTGACGTCCATACGGATGGAACCTGTCGGCGAATATTACAGCAAAGACCGTGCCGTGAAACTGTTGGAGCAAGGCCATGTAGTTATCATGGCCGGAGGAACCGGGAATCCGTTTTTTACAACCGACACGGCTTCTTCATTACGCGGTATCGAAATTGAGGCCGACGTAATGTTGAAAGGAACGCGCGTAGAAGGTATATACACGGCTGATCCGGAAAAAGACCCGGATGCCGTGAAGTTTGACGAGATCACATTCGACGAAATTTACAGACGTAACCTTAAAGTGATGGATCTTACCGCCACTACGATGTGCAAGGAAAACAACTTGCCGCTCATCGTTTTCGATATGGATACGGTCGGAAACCTGAAAAAAGTAATGACCGGCGAAAAAATCGGTACGATGGTTCATAATTAGTTTAAACATATACTGTGCGCAGCATGATTTTGTGAGATTATTTTCCCCGGATTGCTTCGCCCCTTCAGTATCGCAAAGACGGGATGTGTTCGTTTCTTTGCGTATAGGCAGATTTGTTTTTTTCTAAAAAAGCGTTACCTTTGCCAATCTAAAAAATTAAATAGATATGGCAATAGACACAAATCAAATCATTAAAAATGCGGAGGCTAAGATGTCTTCTGCAATTACTTATTTAGATGATGAATTGGCGCGTATCCGCGCGGGAAAAGCAAATCCGAAAATTCTTGATAATGTACGGGTGTCTTATTATGGGACGATGACCCCGCTTACAAGCGTTGCTTCCATAAATACGCCGGATGCAAAAACCTTACTGATTACCCCCTGGGACAGGAAACTCATCAAGGACATTGAAAAAGCGATTCTTAATTCCGATGTGGGCATTACGCCCGATAACAATGGTGAAGTAATACGTCTCGGTATACCTCCACCGACAGGAGAGCGTCGCCGCGACTTATCCAAGCAAGCTAAACAGGAGGCTGAAAATGCGAAGATAAGCATACGTAACACACGCCGGGAAGTGATTGATGCGCTGAAAAAATCGGTTAAAGACGGTGTGCCCGAAGATGTGGAAAAGGACGCGGAAGAAAAAGTCCAGAAAATTCACGATAAATATATCAAGAAAGTTGACGAATTGTATGCCGCAAAGGAAAAAGAAATTATGACTGTCTGATGCAGGGTCTTGTCGTAAAAAATACGGGTAGCTGGTATACTGTACATACGGATGACGATCGTGTCATAGAATGTAAAGTGAAAGGTTCTTTTCGCCTGAAAGGTATCAGGAGTACAAATCCTGTTGTTATCGGAGATCGTGTGGAAATAGAAGCGAATAATGAGGGTGCGGCGTTCATTACGGAAATAAAGGAACGCCATAATTATATGATCCGCCGTGCATCTAATTTATCGAAGCAGTCGCACATACTGGCGGCTAATCTTGATCTCGCCATACTCGTAGTTACGGTAAACTATCCTGAGACAACCACAGTTTTTATCGATCGTTTCCTTGCTACGGCGGAAGCGTACCGTATTCCGGTACAATTTGTTTTTAATAAAATAGACCGTTACGACGAAGAAGAACGGGAATATCTGGACGGACTTATTAATTTGTACGAGACAATCGGTTATCCGTGTTTGAAAGTGTGCGCCGTATCGGGCATGAACGTCGAAGAATTAAGGCGAATACTTTCCGGTAAGATCACGTTGCTGTCGGGACATTCGGGTGTTGGGAAAACAACGATTATCAATCGACTTCTTCCGGAGGCAAACCTTAGGACATCCGGAATTTCCGAATATCATAAAAAAGGTATGCATACGACTACTTTTTCGGAAATGATACTGCTCCCCGATGGTGGGTATATTATTGATACTCCGGGGATTAAAGGCTTTGGCACCATAGAAATGAAAGGCGCCGAGGTTGCGCATTATTTCCCGGAAATATTCAGGTTTTCGGAAGGCTGCCGTTTTAATAACTGCACCCATAGCAACGAACCCGGATGCGCTGTCCGGAAGGCCGTCGAAGATCATTACGTAAGCGAATCGCGATACAAAAGTTACCTGAATATACTCGAAGACAAGGATGAAAATAAATATCGCGAAGCCTATTGAATCATATCCGCAAAGACAAGTTTGCGTTTCAGTCATGCGAGAAAATGGATACTTTTCATGTATTTTCAAGCACATACGTTACTTCTTTGAACGCATATCCTGACCGTGAGCCGTCCGTTCGTTCAAGTATAAGGCGCCCATCCGGTTCAATATCGTATATTTTCGCATCGAAGACTTCTTTGTCACGGGCATATTTGTGATATCCTTCTTTGCGGTAAATGGCGTCCAGATAGTCATTGTGAATGGCGTCGTAGCACCTCTGATTCAGTCGTTCGCTTTGTTGCGCAAATATCGGTCGAAAATCATCCATGACGTCCATTCTATCGAAGCAGGTTGGGGATCCTGTTATTTGAGCCATAGATACGGGATTGGGGATATTCGGGCTGAATGTCATCTGATTGACGTTAATGCCTATACCAATGACGGATCGGGCTATTTTGCTTCTGATAACCTTGTTTTCAATTAGTATTCCGCTTATTTTCCGATCTTCGTAATAGACGTCATTCGGCCATTTGACGGAAATGTCGGGCAGGTATTGGTCGAGAGTGTATTTAACGCACAGGGAGGCCATTTCGGAAATAACAAACGACTTGTTTGCCGGTAGATCTACGGGGTAGAGTAAAACGCTGAATGTCAGATTTTTCCCTCTTTCCGATTCCCACGAATTGCCTGCTTGTCCGCGTCCTTCCGTCTGATAATCGGCGAGAATAACGGTTCCCGAAGGATATTCCCGCTCTTCGGAAATCATTTGCAGGAATTTATTGGTAGAGTCGAGTTCGGAATGATGAAGCAAACGAGGTTCTTTTAACTTATTCTGTTCTTCTAACTTATTCATATGCAGATTCTGTTTAATGTTGTACAGGATGCGTCTGGGTTATATTCGGTATATTGTTTGCGCACCTGATGGTCGTAATTGTTTGACGGTTATTTTATTACAGGAGCATAAAAAGCGTCTTCTATATGATTTTCAATAATAAGAGACGAGCCTTTTTTTATCAGGCAAATAACATCGAAACGGACGGGTAAGTCAATATTATACTTACGGGTATAAGCGTCCGAGGCGGCGACGATACGGCGTATTTTTCTGCGGTCGATAGATTTTTCCGGCGCTACGAGATATTTGTCGGACCGCGTTTTTACCTCCACAATGACGAGTTCTTCATTGTTTGTCGCTACAATATCAAGTTCGTAATGATGAAAACGCCAATTTGCTTCAAGAATTTTGTAGCCGTTTTTTTCCAGATATGCACGTGCTACCTTTTCTCCGTTTTTCCCCGTGTCGTTGTTTTCTGCCATATATTCCTGATTGACGCATTTTAGATTTCACATTCCGGCATCCGTTTAATCCGGATGTTCTCCTCCGGTAAAGTATAAAGGAAACTGTTTATCCTGAAGAAGCCGTTCTATTTCTGCAATTTTTTTAGCTTGTTCTTCGAGTTTTTTCTTACTTTCTTCGAGCGATTTAGCTTGTTCTTCGAGCGATTTAGCTTGTTCTTCGAGTTTTTTCTTACTTTCTTCGAGCGACCTATCCTTTTCTTCGAGCGATTTAGCTTGTTTTTCGATCGTTTTCTCTTTCTCTTCGAGCGATCTTTTAAGAGGATCTTTCACGTTGTTAATAATACGCAAAGCCTCTTCTTCGTCTTCTATCTGTTTTTGTTCTTCGGGGTCTGCTCCTATTTCGTAAAGCAGATCGGTGATAAGCGTCATATCTTCATCGTCCGGTTGATAGGGGTATTCTTTTCTTGCCACCGAATCTTCTTTGATAAAATACCGCTGTTCAAAGATGCTGAGTAACTTATCGAGGTTTGTAGTGTAACGCACATCCGTGATTCTGCCTGCCTGAATCACATAACTGTTGTGGGTAAGGTTTTCTATAAATTTAGACTTTGCATTTATAGGTTTCTTATTGAGCATGTCGGTATATGTACGGCCAACTTTAATGCATGGACAGTCTATCTCGGCGAGATTGTTGCCCAGTATATAGATGGTTGTTATCGGCAGGACTGTTTCCTTTCCGTCTATGATATCCACTCTTTTATACTGCTCTCCGAGATATTTCCGGAAACGTATCACATCTAACGTTTCCCATGACTTCTGGAGTTCTATCAATATCTTGCGAGGGTTGCCCGTACTGTCGCTAATGGTAGCCATGAAATCTAACCGGAAGAAAGAATAAAAATACTGAGTGTTTTCTTCTTTTTCCCCTTTTTCTTTGTCTTTCTCCTCGACTTTGTCCGCCACTTTTGTTTCATCAAGTCTATAGGAAAACTCTTGCGGCAGGACTTGTAACGCCTCTACGGGCTGTTCGAGTATGGTGCTGATAAAAAATTTCGCTATCCGCTGATTTTCCATCAAGCGTTTAAACACCGTATCGTATATCGGATTCGCGATAATAAACCGTTTTACTGATTTTTTACCTGCATCTTTTTTTTCCATCTTTCTTTACTTTCGTTATGTTATTACAGGCTACAAAATTATCAAATATTTTTGATGCTGTGAAAAATTCTGTCGTAAAGGCTAAATCTTTTTTTTAGTTTGGCATCGTATTTTTCATGTACGATGATTTGATTGTCTTAATCAAAATCGTACAGTTCTCATTTTCGGAGTTGTTTTGTGATTTCTTAAACGTCTGAAGGTTCTGGGGAAACTGCCCGACACGAAAGGAAAGAAGAAACTCTCTCTTTCCTTCCGAAACAGATGGGGACATACGAAAAAATAAGGTTGCATCAAAAGTCGTTTCACCTTCCGACACAACCTTAAAAACATGATCGTATTATAATATTCATAATCCGGATAGTATACCCACCCCTTCAGGCAACAATTTTTTAACTTGTTTATGCCTGATGACTGATTTATTCCGATTGAAGAAGATAGCTGCCGGAGCCTAACTCCAGAATCAACGAGCCGTCTGCTTCTTTCACCGTATGAATACCGGATTGATTAGTATCTGCCTTTATGCCGAATCGCTTCGGAAGCTTAACGGTAGCTGTCGTATTTGCAGGAATGGTGATATTCCAGCTAAGCTTGTCGCCATTCCGCTTCCAGTGGCTTTTTATCGTGCCGTATGGAGATTTATATGAAGCATAGACATGATTCAGCTTCTCCGGAAACACCGGTTCCATCCATATCTTCTTAAAACCAAAAGCCGAAGGATCATTTTTTATTCCCGCCAGATTTTCATAAAACCAGATCAGCAAATCCCCCAAAAGCATCACATGATTCCTTGAATTCATAGCCGGATCGGCCGTATCACCATTCCATAATTCCCAGATAGTAGTTGCTCCGCTATTGATCATATACCCCCAGGAAGGATACGTTTCATTCGTAACAATCCGATAGGCCAGTTCAAGATTACCATGTTCGGTCAGGCCGCGCATCAAATGCTGGATACCAAGTACGCCCACGCTGACATGCCCTTTGCAATCCACTTCGGTCTTTTC
>JAIRMH010000033.1 GCA_031258835.1 Tannerella sp. | reverse complement strand
CGTCCGGTTGGATGCACTTGAGAATCGTATCTCCTTCCTTTTCCTTCATTTGGTCGAAAGACAAATTCCGCGTATTTCGGATATCCGGAATCGTTTTTATTTCAAAAGGAAGATAATGTCTCAGACGTTCGGCGTATTCTTCCACGCCTTTTTGCACAAAATCTTGAGTCGTTTTCCCGACAAGTAATAAGAGTACTTTCATAAATTTTCCTGCGAAAATACGAAAAAAATGCGAGTTTGCGTTGTTCTCTATTCGCCGGAAACCCATAAAAATCAATAATAGAGATAGATAAAATCTAAATTTTATTCCCCTGGGAACCTTTCTCCCCGTATTTACACGAAAATGTTGTCTTAATCTGTTGAATCTACATTTGATAATTTATTTATAACTGTTATTTTTGTAGCCGTAAATAATGAATAAATAAGAGGGTGTATTATCGAGAAAAAGAAAACTATGAGCGCAAGCGCTGTGGCTATCGTCAGAGACTGACAGTCGACACAGTTCTGCAAAGTAATCCGTTACCGTTTCGCTATTGGTTTATAGCGGCGGAAGTTGTAGCCTCGGACGAAGGCTTGTCCCCAAATGAAGTATCCCAAATGTTACGATGGGTACGCATTTATATCTGTAATGTCAAGCGTATGTTGCCGGATTTATTCCACGATATTAAGCTTGAATATCTGCAAAACTACCTGAATAAATTTTGTTGCAAGTTCAACCGCCGGTGCTTTATCATGCTTATGGCGGTTGTTGTAATGTACAAAAGGACAGGTTAACGTTGAGTAATCATTTAATATTTTAATAAAATGTCACTAAAAAATAATCGCGTATTATATCATAATACAAAAGAGTCAAAGAAGGTGCTCGTTTCTGCAAAAGCCGTCAATCCTCAAAGCAGGAAACCGTACGGCACGGAAGAAAGAAGAAAGAAGATCGTATTTAATGTTCGACCCGGAAGAATGTTGTTTATTTCCTGTCTCCTGTTTTTTGCGTTGACAGGCGTGACGAACGTCGAGGCGCAATCTGTTTCCAATTCGGCTACGGCCGGAAGAGAATTTTACGTCTCGTTTCTCTATTGCAATTACAATCCACCCACATTGCTGGAACTGAAAGTAGTAGTAAAGAAGTCCTGTTATATTACAGCCAAATACAATAACGTGTCGAATACTTACTGGAACAACTGGAACAATACCTTAGTTACACCGGGTATCTATACGTCCAGCGTATTGTATAACAACATGATGAATACTTCTACGGGAACGTCGTCTAAAACCATGACTATTGTCTCGACGGAAGACGTGAATGTATATGCCATCAATTATATTTTAGGAAGTACGGATGCAACTACCATTCTGCCTGTTTCCACCTGGGGAACCGAATATCATCTGGCAACAGGAATGCCGCTTAGAGATCCATCTGCACAGAATCAAGGGAATGCTACTTATTCCGTGACGGCAAAAGAAGACGATACTAAAGTCACCTTGCATAACAATACCACGGTAACGCTCAAGCGGAATGAAGTCTATCATTGTCTTGTTTCGAGCGATCTGACAGGAAAAAAAATAACGGCGACAAAACCGGTGGCCGTTTTCAGCGGGAATACCATTGCCTGGGGCCCCGGACATCCGAATATATATTGTACGGATTCAAGAGGAGGGTCGGCAGAGCATTGCTATGAACAGTTGTGGAGCGTTGACAAATGGGGCAGTGATTTTTTTATATGGCCGGTGAAGGTGGATATAGGCTTTGGTGACTGGGGAGGCATGATCGCTATTGTTGCGCACGAGAATGCTACGCATGTGACCGTTTCCGGAGATATCAACGGAGGAACGCCCCTGAACTATACCCTTAATGCGACAGAAAAACAATATGTCTGTCCTTTCATAATGGGACTGACAAGAATTACATCCGATAACCCCATCATGGTATTCACCATTCTTCCCAACGCGGCGATCACTTATATTCCGCCAACGAATCAACGCATCACACACGCCGTCCTGTCTCCCTTTGTTATTGCAGGCACTACGAACATCGAGGCGCATATGGTTGAACTGTTAATACCGGGAGCCTACTGGGACCGGACGGAAATTAAGGAAAACGGCGCGACGATCGATCCGGATACGGCTTATACGGTCACAACCAGCGCCGATTTCCCCGATTGGTATACGGTACGCAGGAGATTGACCAATACGGATATTACTATTGACATATCCTGTCCCGGCGGAATGTTGGCTTATATGTACGGATATGGATGGGCCGAAACATACGGTTATCTGGCGGGATCCGGGGCATACGACTTGCAGTGTTACTTTACGGTCAAGGAGAAAGCTACGAACCATGATACTTATTATGAAAATACGTCGGAGTTTACGCATACGTTCCTGTCGACAGATAATATCCCTGTAAAAAGAACCATAGAAAAAAATTTCACGTCCGTCTCCTGGTTAATCAACAACGTCCGGTATACAATTACGGAAAATCCGGGCCTTATGATAAATACGTTAAATTTCCCGGCGGCGGCATTTCGCGACGGCGAAAATACGCTGACTATGTCGGTGCGTTTTCAGGGTGCGACGATTGATTCGCTCTATACCGGGAAGATCTGGATAGAGGCTTTACGGGCGGTCAACGACACGCTAACCTCGTGGTCCGGCGTACCGGCGATGGTTGACGTGCTCGACAACGATCGTCTTTTGAGCGTCTGTACGCCGGTGATGAGCATCGTCGCGCCGCCAAAGCACGGAACGGCTTCCATGCAAGGAGCGACGATCGTCTATATGGCCGATTTTCCCTGGGCCGGCAAAGACAGTCTGGAATATAAAATTGATTGCGGTACGGAAAAAGACAGCGCATGGGTATATGTGAATGTCGAACCTTTGCCCGGCAATGTGATTGAAACCGAATGTTATATCAATCCGCCGGCGACGACGGTTTGGGGTATCAGGGAACTCTCGCCGGAGAACGTCGCCGGACGGGTGCACAATCTCGGCCCTCTGACCGTAGGCAACCTCGACGGTAACGATACGACGCTGATCATCGGATTCCTCAATAATCATGGGACGGATATGAATAACTCGACGCTGGGATATCCGAGCCACGGCCTCAGGATATTTTATTTTGACAAAACGGAGAAGAAGGTAAAACTGAAAAAAGAATTTTCCTTCCCGGCCGCCTCTGCAACGCCTTCCGGTTCGCCCGTTTCTACTTTCAGTTCCACGGCCATTGCAAGGTATAATAAGACGGGATACATCGTGGTGGCAGGAAGCGACCGATATTTGTACGCATATCGCGCCGACGGGACTCAACTGTGGAAATCAAACGCACCCTACAGCGATAATACGGATTATCTCGCCACAATCGTAAACATTGCCGATTTTAATTGCGACGGCATCCCGGAAGTATATACCGGGAATAAAATATTCTCGCTGGCCACCGGACATTTGCTGTGCTCCGGCAGCGGTAATACGGGCATACTGTATCGCCGCGGCGGCGATGCAAGTATAGCTGCCGACGTAGTTCCCAGCGACAGGAACCGCCTGGAACTGTGCGCCGGAACGCAAATCTATCGTGTGACGATCCCGCAAGGGGCGACAACGACCTCGCCGGAGTGCAGCATGTCGGTGATTGCCGATATGGAGTTGCCGGCTGCTGCCGTGCCCTCTAATGCTTCGAAAGACGGCGCTACGCAGGTCGTCGATATCGACAACGACGGCACATTGGAAGTGGTCGTCGTAACAAGACAGTCGGCTAACACGGGTCATCCCGTTGTGACGTATGTATGGAAACCGTTGCTGAACAATGCCTCCTATTTGATCGGCCAACATGAAACACCCGGCAATTCCGATTACTACGGCATTCCCGCGATTGGAAATATCGACGGCGACGAATATCCTGAGATCGTATATATCGGCATGTCGGCCCGCATGTATGCCTTGGACTATGCGCCGGGGAACGCATCGGGGAACCGGCTGGTCCGGAAGTGGGAGTATGCGATCGACAACGGTCAGGCGAGTATGGGCATAACGTTGTTTGATTTTAACGATGACGGAATTGACGAAATCATTTACCGCGACGAAAACCGGCTTTATATTATAAACGGCAACGCGACAACGCCCGAAAGGAAGGCTTTGTTCGGGAATGTCCATTCCTTTACATTGCGCGAATATCCGGTCGTCGCCGATATCGACGACGACGGTCAGGCGGAGATCATCGTTTCGGGAGGAAAAGACAATACGGAGGATCAGCGATACAACGGTTATGTACGCATCTTCAAGTCGGACGGTTTGCCCTGGGCGCCGGCGCGCAAGGTGTGGAATCAATATGCCTACAATGCGGCGAATGTAAACGAAGACGTAACCATACCGAAATATCAGCTCTATCCTGCAACCTTTTTTGTGGGCGAAGACGGTTTTTGGGAAACGTCCGACGACGTGCAGCCCTACAATAATTTCCGCCGCCAGCAAACGATCCTGAGCCATAACGGTATTCCGCTCTGGCTCGCGCCCAACGCCGTCTTCGACGAATCACATATCTCGACCTCGAACGTCGGAGATTCGGTTTCGGTCAGTATATGTATTGTCAATAAGGGCAATGCCGCAATAGATCCTCCCGTTTACGCCACGCTCTATAAAGACGACGTCAATCCCGGAAACATCATCGCAACCAACCGTATCGACGGATACATTCAACCCGGCGATACGGCGTGTCTGACAATCGGCGTGAGCAACGTTCGCTCTTTCCTGCCCTTCGTGCAACTCGTGGTGCGCCTTAACGACAACGGCGCGACGTATCCCGTGCAGATGGAATGTGACTGCGGCGATAGCGTCCGTATGAGGCCGAACCCGGCCCTTCACCTGATGATGACAAAGAACGCCACGCTCAACGGCACGCCACGCAATGGCGCTTATCACAATCCCGTCTCGGTATTATATAATGAGAATATCAAATACGATATCACGGCCGTCAATGCCAACCTGCGAACCGGTCGGATAATCATTACCGACACGTTGCCGCCTTATCTGAATTATGCAGGTAACGCCACAGGCGGCGCCCTCACCGGAATAATTAGCAGTACGCCTCCGCGAAGTACCATCAGATGGGAAATACCAAACGTTGCTTCATTCGACACGGTAAAAGTAAGTTTCGAGGCTACGCCTGAAAGCGGCGCCTCCGCCTCGCAACCGCTGTTCATCAACAAAGCATGGGTATACGTGAGCGATACTCTCCTTGTGCAAACCAACAACGTCTATCATCAAGGGGCAGGCGTATCTGTCGTCACTTTCTCCGCATCTGTCGGCGGACGTCTCTACAACACGGAACCCCAGGCGCTTGATTACAAGACTTCCTTGCGCGCGGGCAGCGTCCTTGTCGTTCCCGACGAAGGCTATGAATTTGCCGGCTGGAGTCACGACGAATATAAGTCTCTACGCGGCGAAACCGTCAAAGCCGATTCGGGTATAATGAATTACGAAGAGATTGTGATTTACGGCGACGTAGAACTTCGCGCCAACTTTGTCTCCGTCGTCGACAAACCTGACGATAAAAAGGTTATCGAAGAAGAGAAAGACGATAATACGGACAAGGTCTGGTCATACGACGGAGATCTCTATATCTGCACAAAGAAGGGCGCAACTATACGGATCTATTCCCCCGACGGCATACTTCAACGGCAGTTCACAGTCGCAGTCGACGGCACGACAACCGTCCGTCTCGGCCACGGCGTGTATATCGTTACGCTCAACGGAGGCATAGGGTACAAAATGATATTTTAGCCCAACCGGGCACGGGTGTATTTTTTGCTTATCCTGCTTTTATCTGACGGCAGTGAACCGGATTTCACTGCCGTCAGATGGCAGGCGGCGGATATGAAGCAGACAAAGTCGGCGGCGGCCTGCTGCAAACGGCGGACGATGGGACGGTACGGTATTCGTCCGGAAAACGCTCCGCATTCAGATTAAGAATGTGATGGTCGCTCATACGGTTGGCCTGATCGAATATGCTCAGAAGGATTTCCAGATCATTGCGGCGACGACCTTTCAGTTCAGGCACCTGAACGATCCGCGAACGGTGGTGCAGGCTCTCCGCAAACTCGTTGTGAAGGCCCTTCAACGCATGGCTTGTGCCGACGTCCGACGCACGAGGACTGACCGTCATCACAGGAACACTCTTAACACCTATCAATGACAAGGTCGTCACTGATGGACACGCCCGTCCGCGTCATTTCTCCCCTCTTGTTTATTTGAAAAATATACGCCGCTGGTAATCCTTGCGGATTTCAAGCTTTCCATGAATCTGTAATTATATTTCAGAACAACCCTGTAAGATTTCCTTCGTCGTCTATGTCCATGTGCTCGGAGGCCGGCGTTTCAGGTAATCCGGGCATGCGCATGATATCGCCGGTGATCGGAACTAAAAAGCCTGCGCCGGCGGCGATTTCTATCTCCCGGACTGTAATGATAAAATCTTTGGGACGTCCCAGCAATTCGGGATTATCCGAAAGGGATTTTTGCGTCTTGGCCATACAGATCGCTAAACCTTCCAGTCCCAAGTCATGAATCTTACGCAAATCAGCCTTTGCCTTTGGGGTATAATCGACGGCTTCCGCTCCGTAAATCTTATTTGCTATGATCTCTATCTTATTTTCCACCCGGTCATTCAATTCATATAAGGGTTTAAACTCGGAACAGCATGAAGTCACTTCTTCCACAACAAGTTCTGCCAGTTGCATTGCTCCGGCCCCGCCCTGTCCCCAAACATCCGCAATAGAGGCAGGGACTCCTGTTGTTATGCAGTATTCTTTGATAAAATCAAGTTCTTCGGGAGAATCTGTTGCAAATTTATTGATGGCAACGATCGGCGCCAGATTAAACAACCGGATATTTTCTATATGCTTCTGAAGATTCACAATTCCTTTTTTAAGCGCTTTCAGATCCGGCGTTTTCAGATCTTTAAGCGACATTCCTCCGTGATACTTCAATGCACGCACGGTGGCAACCAGTACGACGGCATTAGGCGTCAGACCCGCCACACGGCATTTGATATCCAGGAATTTCTCGGCTCCGAGATCAAAACCGAATCCGGCTTCCGTCACCGTATATTCGCTCAGCGCCAGTGATGTTTTAGTTGCAATTACCGTATTCGTACCCTGTGCGATATTGGCGAAAGGCCCTCCGTGTACGAATGCGGGCGTTCCTTCCATCGTCTGTACAAGATTAGGCAGGATGGCGTCTTTCAGTAAAGCGGCCATGGCGCCATGAGCATTCAGATCGCGGGCATAAACCGGTTTTTTATCAAATGTATAGCCGACAAAAATATTTCCCAACCGTTTTTTTAAGTCCCGGATATCGTTTGATAAACAAAGGATGGCCATTACTTCTGATGCAGCCGTTATATCAAAGCCGGTCTCCCTGGGTATGCCGGAAGACGTTCCTCCCAGACCTGCGACAATCTTACGCAACGAACGATCATTCACATCCATAACCCGTTTCCAGGAAATAGTACGCGGATCCAGATGCAGCGAACGGGTTTTGCTTTGTATATTATTATCAATCAGTGCGGCCAACAGGTTATGCGCCTTTTCTATCGCAGCAAAATCACCCGTAAAATGCAGGTTGATGTCTTCCATCGGAAGCACTTGCGAATAACCGCCTCCGGTCGCTCCTCCCTTGATACCGAAAACAGGCCCCAGCGAAGGTTCGCGCAAAACGACCGTTGCTTGCCTGTTGATCTTATTCAAAGCCTGCGACAAGCCGATAGACAGGGTCGTTTTTCCTTCTCCGGCAGGAGTAGGGGAGATGGCCGAAACCAGAATCAGTTTCGGGGCTTTAAATCTTGGTTGGCCGGATTTATACGAAAGCGGCACTTTCGCTTTATACTTTCCATACAACTCAAGGTCGTCCAAACTGATTCCCAACTCAGCGGCTACTTCCGTAACCGGTCGCATTTGTATTGTTTTTGCAATTTCTATATCTGTTTTCATGATAAAACCTCTTTTGAAATGAATTAAAATTTGCCGGCAAGTTTACGAAATATAACGGGATTCTCCAAACTTTGAGAAATAAATGCTTATCTTAGCGGCATCGTATCAGAGATGACACGCTCCGAAAAGAATTTTTAAAGATAATATATGAAACCATCCTATTATGTACTCGGGACCATGTCAGGCACTTCGCTCGACGGACTGGATTTAGCATTCTGTCATTTTACAAAAACAGACGCCGACTGGGACTATAAAGTAATCGCTGCCGCTACATTTCCCTATGAAAGGGATTTACAGGAGAGATTAGCAAAAGCGACCGAACTTTCCTCCTATGAATTTGTAAAATTAGATGTTGATCTGGCACGTTTCATGGCTCAGACAATCAACACTTTTTTGTCAGGACAGGAGGCGTCACCCGACTTTATCGCTTCGCACGGACACACGACCTTTCATCAGCCTGCAATCGGCATTACATCCCAGATTGGGAGCGGAGCCGTACTGGCTGCTCATACGGGAATAACAACCGTATGCGATTTCCGCACGGTAGACGTTGCACTTGGAGGACAGGGCGCTCCGTTGGTTCCGACAGGCGACGAATTATTATTCGGACAATACGATGCTTGCCTGAATCTGGGAGGATTTTCCAATATTTCATTCCGAAAAGACGGACGGCGGATCGCTTTCGATATTTCACCCTGCAA
>JAIRMH010000352.1 GCA_031258835.1 Tannerella sp. | reverse complement strand
CGAAACACATAAGAGGAAGAAAGTTCATTCCGGTTTATTTTAGCCGAATAAGAATCCCCGCCACTTTTCCTGACCAACAGATAATCTATATCCTCCGTATTTTTAAAACTCAGGATAGTTGATACGACCTTCGTTTCTTTATTCGGAATAAGATCTGTTTCGGACGATGTTATCTCGTCAACCGGCGCATAAAGTTTATCAGGATCACTTTTGCTGCATGAATGTAATACAGATGTATAAGCAATAAAAATTATATACAACACCTGTTTTTTTATATATCTCCGTTTCATTTCATTAAAATATAGATCCACACGGTTCCGGGTAAACAGAGGTGTGTCAAAAGGCCGTTCTTCATTTCCCTGTACACGCTATGACAGGGATTATTCTTTGAATTTGCACCTTTTGACACACACACTTTATGTTAACCGGAAGCGACGATTATTGAACTTCAATCACCTGACTTTCGGAATAGACCCGATCCGTTTTCCCTTCTTCCTGCGCTTCAACCGTTAAGTAACCGAGCAGTTTCACGACAAACCGGTACTTTTTACCGGCGTCGATTGTGATATTTACAGCCGTATTTTCGTTTTCTACCGTAACAATCTGTCTGTAAATATTATTCTCCACCACTTGCACACTCACTTCCAGCGGCCTTTTAAAATCAGCGGATATGTTCGCCGGCATTTGCCACGCTAACTTGATAACATCTCCTTCCCTTGTATAATTCAGATTTTCCACTTTAGGCAGGGAATGATCAAACTCTTTCTGATCAATAATATCTCTATCATAACAACTTGTAAACAACATAACAATAAGTGTTATATTAAGCATTTTCATTATAGTCTTCATATTCATAAAATTTTCAATATTAATATCCCGGATTTTGCGTATAATTACCTTTTGCCCAATTGATCTGAGGTTGTGGGATGGGGAAAAATTCGTCACGCCCGGAGGTAAAGCGTGCGTTATCCATCCACGAAAACCTGTTTTTTTCAACGGCAAAATAATCATTCATCGTCTTTTCCAAAACTCCCCAACGTTGCAAGTCAAAGAAACGGCGTCCTTCGCAAGCCATTTCAAGGCGATTTTCCCATTGCATTGCTTTCCATGCAAAATCTTTATCCCATGTACAATTTACACCCGGCTTGTATGATTCACATTTATAATTCAATACCGGCGTACCATCAGCCTTTATTAACCGGGCCGTACTTTTTGAAGCCCGCTCGCGTATCTTGTTGATCAGGGGCAGAGCTTCATCCCAGCGATCCAACTGAATGAGCACTTCCGCCTTCCACAGCAACACCTCATCATACCGGATCATCCGTTTGTTCATCGAATTGAACTGCCACCCGTCATACAGCAAACATCCGCAGCCGGGGTGCGGCAATTCCTTTACGGATTTCAGATAACCATATTCAGCGCCATTGCGGATACCTCTTCTTTCGAATATCAGATCCGGGTCATATTTCCAGGGATGTCCCGGTACGCCTATCGTATGGCTGAAACGCGGATCAAATGTATACTTATTAAAATAACGCTCATTCCCTCCGTCGACCAAATCATTGCTAACCGTACCGTCGTCATTTTTAATATAATCGCCGTAATCGTCGTCATTATACGTATCAAACGCGGGCAATCCGTCAGGCCCGGTTTTGAAAGCATTGCCCATTGTATAGCTTACGTGGTGGAATCCGCAGCATTTGAATTCGCCCCATTCCCACGGGTGATTCAGCCCTTCACTCCTGTTTATTTTACCTCCCGTAGAGCTGCCGTCATCAATCGAATACTGGATTTCCCAGATAGATTCCTTCGTATTATTATCAAAATCAACCTCGAAATTTTCGGCAAAATCCTCCTGTAGACCGACGGCATTTCCTTCCTGATCCGTTAATTTATTCAGATAAACCAGCGCCTCGTTCAATCTATCTTTATTGATATTCACGACCCGGTGTCTGTCATCCTGTTCGTATGCCATAAACATAAGTGTTCGTGCGACCATTGCCGTCGCAGCGTTCTTGTTAATCCTTCCTTTCTCAGGTTGGATTGCAGGCAGGAGGTTTTCCGCATCTTTAAAATCAGTCAGGATCCTTTCCCACAAATACAAGTCGTCCGGTTGATCTTTCTCCCGGTTAGGAACAGCCTCAAACTCAGCCGTAGCGCCGACCACATTTTCATCAATGTAGGGCATATATTTAAAAAACTGTTTCAGCCTGAAATGCGTAAAAGTGCGTATAAACTTCACCTCGCCCAACCGGTTATTTTTAACCGGATATTCCTCTTCGGAGATTAGTTCTATCCTTTGCATTGCCGTATTACACCTCTGGATCACCTGATAGGACACATACCACGGATAATCGAGCGGCCATCCGTTCGGGGTCAGTGAAACAAAAGTTTCCATATAGCCCCATCCGTCGCCTCCGTCCCATGTTCCTCCTCCTCCTTTGTAGGAGTCATCGGAGCGTAATGATCCCGACCACCAGGGTGAGAACGGAGAATCCCACGAAGGGATATCGGTCATTCTGGCATAGGCGGCTGTCACAAAACCATCCATATCGGCCGGCTTTGTAAGCAGCGCTTCGTCTAATACCTGTTTAGGGGTTACATCGAGCAGATCGGAACAACTGTTTGCCGTAAATAAAAAGGCAAAAGCAAATATGATTAATTTAAAATTCTTCATCGTATTAAAATTTAAAATTTGACATTTAGACCAAAAGTCACTGAGAACGGGGTCAAATAACCATAGTCGGGCATCTCAGGATCGAAACCGGTATATTGATCCTTCCCCCAACCTTTTTTAAGAGTTAAGACATTTCGTGCCGAGGCATAAATCCTTACATGTTGCATAAACATCCTGTCCGATATCTTGCCCGGAAGCGTATAACCAATCTCGACATTCCTTAGTTTCAGATAAGAGCCGTCTTCTACATAATAGCTGGAAAATCTGTTTTCCGCATTTTGTGTTGAGTTGGATATGGCCGGGATTTCGGAGTTCGGATTATCAAAAGACCAGGCGTCCAGAATACGGGTAGGATGATTTTTTCCTGCCGGAACGGAGATATTCCACAAATCGGACTCCTGCTTCCAGACGTTATTCACTTTATTACCATAAACACCCTGGAAGAACACATTCATATCAAAATTACGGTATCCGAGATCAAAAGTAATCCCTCCATAAAAATCAGGATCCGCAATACCGATATAAGTCCTGTCATAGCCGTCTATATATCCGTTACCGTCCAGATCCTTGTAGCGGATACGGCCAACAGCCTTACCCGGTTGTTCGGCGTGGTTATCCACTTCGTCCTGCGTATTAAAGAGGCCGTCTGCCACGTGGCCATAATGGATATTGGGCGTTCTGCCCAGGACAAGATCAAGAACGCCGTCGCCCGGATATTTATTAATTACATTCTGAGGAAGATTAACCAATTTGGTTTTATAAGTTCCTATATTCGCCGAAACGGCATATTGAAACGCATCCGCGGGATTACTTCCGAAAACAACTTCAAATTCAAATCCCCGGTTATTCATGCTTGCGCCGTTAATCCACGGCTCGCCTCCTTCTCCCATAGCTGCGATATAGGGCGTCTGGACCAGTATATCCTTTGTCTTCTTGAAATAATATCCGAGTGATCCTCTGATCCTCTGATTCAGGAATCCATAGTCCACGGCCAGATCGGTCTGTGTTGTCGTTTCCCATTTAAGATCCGGGTTTCCCAGCCAGGTCCTGTAATAACCCGAATATAAAGCTCCTGTTTCATTTCCTTCTATCGGATAGGACGTCGAAAAATAATCTGTTGAAAACGGAGTAGACGTATAGCCTCGCGGCAATCCCTGCACGCTACCGTTGGCGCCCCAGCCTCCACGCAATTTAAGATCGGACAAAAAATCCAGGCTTTCCATAAAAGATTCGTTTTTTAACCTCCAGCCGGCCGAGAAAGCGGGGAATGTCCCATAGCGGTTATTTTTCCCAAAGAGGGACGACCCGTCGCGACGCAACGTAAACGAAAGCAAATACTTTGCATCGTAAACATAATTCGCTTTTCCGAACAGGGAGAAGTACGTATATTCATCCGCCGAACTTGTCAGTGCATACTTTGACCCTGTTGTAGCGCCTATGTGGGCAAAATCCCGGTCTTCGAGGTAGATCCCTTCTCTTCTTGCCGAGAATCCTTCCTCTACAAACCTTGTAAATTCCGTTCCGAGCACGGCGTCGAGGCTATGTTTATTCACATCCAGATGATAAGACAGGGTATTGGTCCACACATAGTTCAAAGGATGATGCTGATAGCTTCCCACATAATTTTCTCCGTCGCTGTTTCTACCTCCGTTTTCCGACCAGACGCCCTCAACCGCTCTGTTATAAGAATTTCCATAATCAACCCCAAATTGTGTACGCGCCGATATTCCTTTCCAGATATTGAGGTCAAGGAAAATATTCCCGATGATTTTGACATAATTATTGACATTATCCTTATTCATCGTCAGGACGCGCACCGGATTGGTGAAATCATCAAAACCGGCAGCTCCGGCCCAGCCTCCGTTTATATCATAAACAGGCGCTGCGGGGGGATTAATCATTGCCCAACGTGTTTCGTTCGCATCTTTATATTGCAAATAAGACAAGGCCATATTTTCGCCTATTTTCAGACGGTTATTTATCAGACTGTACTCTGTATTGGAGCGTATGGAATATTGCCGGAAGAAGGTATGAATCTGCGTTCCCTCGTTATCATAAAAACCTAAGGAGAATAAACTTCGTGATTTATCTGTCCCACTGGAAACGGTCAGTTGATGATTCGTCATAACCGCTGTTCGGAGCACCTCCTCCATCCAGTTCGTATCGGAGCCTCTCACCGTTTGATCCGCATTAAGCCACTGTGCGACGCTCACATCGTCCAGGACCGCTCTCCCGTTATTATCCCTGTGCCATGTAAAATTATACGTAGCAGGCAGCGACATGGCGATACCATACACCTCTTCATCATACGCCTGTGCACGGAATGCCGCTACTCCATACTGTTCGGCATTCATTAGTTCGGGCTTATTCAGCACCGTATTAAACGAAACGCTCCCACTGTATTCAACGGTTGTTTTCCCGTCTTTTCCTTTTTTTGTCTGTATCAGTACCACACCCCCCGAAGCCCGCGCCCCGTATATACTGGCCGAAGCAGCATCTTTCAGCACCTGAATGGATTCGATATCATTTGAGTTTATATCCCGCAGATTCAGGTTTTGGGTAGGCATCCCGTCCAGCACGATCAACGGTTGAATGGCTCCAGCCAGAGAAGTCAGTCCGCGGACCTGGATTCCCACACTTTCGGCCGGATTACCTCCATTGGTCGTAATATGCACTCCTGAGAGTTTCCCCTGGAGTGATTTCATTGCATTTGCCGAAGGATTTTTTTCGATATCACCGCCGTTTGCGATCGCAAGCGAGCCTGTCAGATCCGCTTTCTTCTGGGTCATATATCCCGTATAGACCACAACTTCCTCCAGTACATGCGTATCATCTTCCATTACGACGGATATGATATTTCTATTACCAACCGTTATTTCAACCGGTTTCTTTCCCATATAAGAAAATACTAATACCGAACTGTTTTCTGCCGATATCGTATATTCTCCGTCAGCATTTGTAATCGTTCCCGAAGATGTGCCTTTTACGGTAACATTTACACCCGGGAGCGTTTCTCCGTCAGCTTCGGAAACAACCCCCGTAACCGTTTTTTTCCGGGTTGTTTCCTGATAATTGCTATTTGCATAAGTAACGCCGAAACATAATGTAAATAATATGATAAGCGTCGTCTTGAATAAATGAAACAGGATCGTAGATTTATTGTTCCTGTTAAAATACAAATTCGAATGTTTTTTCATAAGAAATCTTTTTCTGTTTTTTTACATATCTAATACTTTTAATTCAGTAACTTTGCAGCATGTAGAAAAAATATCTGCGCAGTATCAATTCATGAGGTGAGCCAAAAGCGGCCAATCCGTACTTTTGACAAACATCTCTTCATGGAGCCGGTAAAAAGGAGGCGTAACCGTCCAAAACTATATCTCCTTTTACCGGTTTTTTTCTTTACAATCCATCACCTGTACAGGGGGCCGTATGTCGCGCAGGCTCTGTAATCGGAATGTTCCGGGTCGGAGCCGTAAGCAGCCCATGCAGACGGACGGAAGATGTCATCTTCCCTTACGTTGTGCATGCAAACGGGTATAGAAAGCATGGATGCAAGCGTGATCAGATCGGCCCCTATATGCCCGTAACTGATCGCACCATGATTCGCGCCCCAGAAATTCATGACCGAATAAACGTCTTTAAAGTGTCCTTTTCCCGTGATACGGGGGACAAAAAACGTGGAGGGCCATGTCTTATCCGTGCGTTGATCGATCGTGTCGAACACATGATCCGGGAAACGCGCCGTCCAGCCTTCGGCAATCTGGAGGACAGGGCCTAAGCCGCGGACAATATTCAGGCGACACATCGTGACCGGCATTCCTTCGCGTGTCAGGAATTTGGACGAGTATCCGCCGCCCCGCATATATTCCAGATTGGCGGGATACCATTTGGTCGCTTGAAGCATCTTGCCGACTTCCTCCTCCGTGATTTCCCAGAAGGGTTTTATCACCGGATCTCCCTCCTCACCGGATTGCTGCCCGGAGCCGTCCAGTGTGCATGAGCCGGAATTGATCAGGTGGATCGCGCCGTTTTTAAGAATACCGTCCGGCTTCCAGCCGCTGACACGTTCTATCGACTTCGGACTCCAGTAGGTCCGTACATCCGCAAACAACTGTGACGTATTGGTCAGCAATTTGTTGAACAACATACTGACACCGTTCAGATGATCATCTTCGGTGGCCACGACAAACGGCTCGCGGATACCGTTCCAGTCGAAGGAGGAATTTAATATGGCTTCCGGGAAATCCCCGTCGGGCAGGAAGTCTGTCCACTGCCGCTGTCCCTGAAACCCTCCGGCGATGGCATTATGTCCGTTTGCCTCTTCTCCGAAGCCCATTTCTTCGAGTTTCTCATTTCCAATCATCAGATCTCTCATGATCAACGTCATCTTGACAACAAACGCCCAGTCTTCATCTTTCTGTTTTCCGGAACTGCGTATGGATTCCCGGTTAAAGTCTTCTCCTTCGTTCGCCATGCAATTTCTCCGTGTCCACTCCATCGCTTTTTCAAATTCTTCCCGGTCGAAGATCTCCTGTTTCACACGCCGCAAAATCTCCGAGCAGTCCACATATTCCGCCCGGATCCCCAGATATTCCCTCAGAAAATCAGGATTGACAATCGAGCCGGCGATCCCCATCGAAACGGAACCGATCGCCAGGTATGACTTCCCGCGCATCATCGCCACGGCAAGACCGGCTTTGGCAAAGCGCAGTAGTTTTTCCTGTACGTCGGCAGGTATGTTCATATCTCCCATATCCTGCACATCTCTTCCGTATATCCCGAACGCCGGAAGTCCGAACTGGTTATGTACGGCTAATGCGGCGGCCAGATAGACGGCGCCCGGCCTTTCCGTTCCGTTAAAGCCCCAGATCGCTTTCGGGATCATGGGATTCATGTCGATTGTTTCCGAGCCGTAACACCAGCAAGGCGTCACAGATAAAGAAAGACCGACGTTCTCACGCTCAAATTTTTCAGCACAACAGGCTGCTTC
>JAIRMH010000125.1 GCA_031258835.1 Tannerella sp. | reverse complement strand
CTGTACCGCCGGAGATGTTGATCGTGCCGCCCGATCCAAAGTCACCGCCGCCAATGCCTGCGCCGAAGCCATTGCTGATAGCTGTGACTATGCCGCTGTAGATCTTGGTCACGCCGCCGTCGCCGGAGCCGCCACCGCCTATGCCCGCGGCCCATAAGCCGGCGTATGCCTCGATTATACCACCGTAGATGGTGATGTTGCCGCCGTCGCCGTTATAGCCGCCGCCGATTCCAGCACCGCCGAAGCCTAAGCCGTATTCGCCGCCGTATGCCTCGATCATACCATCGTAGATATTGATCGTGCCGCCGTCGCCGTTGTTACTGCCGCCGATGCCAGCGCCTTTGCTGCCGCCACGCGTAGTCAGTTTTCCCGTGCCTGTTATTTCGAGCGTGGCATCTGTCGTGCATATTCCAGCATAGTTGTCACTACCGGTCAGTGTGTTCTCTGTGCCATCGGCCATGGTGAGTGTCAGGACTGCTCCGTTGTTCAGGAGAATGGCTGCATTGCCGGGGTTGGTGATAGAGATAGTACTCAATGTGATGGTCGCTGTTGCGTTTGCCGCGACTTCGATGCGCCGTCCGCCCGAAACCGAGCCGGTGACGATGATATCCGCGTCGTTGTTGACGGTGAGTACTGTACCATTCCATGAACAGTTTGATGAGGAGCCGCTTGTCCATGTACCGGTTTCGATATTGAACGTACCTGTTTGTGCATACACAGTGCTACCTAACACGGCAGCGAGAAAAAGGGTGGTAATGATTTTTTTCATATTTGTATATATTTTTTTTAGCATGAAGACAACATAGATCAAACAGATATGAGGTATCTATTAAATCTGCGTTGTCTATTTCATTTTATATTGAAATTTCTTATTTCTTTGTCTGTTTATTATCGTCATTACTGTTATCTTTTTTAGTCAGGTCTTCAGTTGAGAACGGCATGGTGAAAGTTGGCTGCGGGCCGAAGATAGGTGCATCGTCCACGTGACGCAGGAAAGCGGCTTTGGCGATAAATGCCTTACCATGCGAGCCTTGTGGCATCGTGATCTTGTTGCTCAGACGACTTGTATACATTCGAATGATTTCGGTATTGTCATCAACGGCGAGTATGACAATTATTGCCATCCTGACGCCGCTTGGCCATGCGTGCTTTGTGAGTGCCGCATTTTCGCCGACAGCCTTATCAATGACGACTTTGATGCGGTCTGAGCTGAGTACGATTACTTTCACTTCTGCCGTGGCGTCTGTCGCTTCGGTACGTGAGTGTCGTCCGCCTGTTTCACCTGGCAGGAGAAATCCGAGTGAGTGAAGATCATCAA
Organism: Tannerella sp.; assembly: GCA_031258835.1. Lineage (GTDB taxonomy): Bacteria > Bacteroidota > Bacteroidia > Bacteroidales > Tannerellaceae > Tannerella. Next base: position 5,465 of record JAIRMH010000125.1, on the reverse strand, counting down.
TCGTGAAGACGTTCGGATTTACATTGTACATGTTGTATGCCCACAGTTTCACAGTACCTATGCAGAGGTCGACGGTTGTCTTGAGCAGCGTACTGCGACGTGCACGATCGTTGGATGAGCCTTGTGGCGACTTGCATTTAGGGATCAGCGCAGCCAGTAGCGCACGGTTAGAAACGATTAGTGAAAACTGCGGTGGCGTTCCCCACGTCGAATGTGCCTGAATAGTAAGTACCAAATTGTCTATATTGGTAAACTTCTTGTCGATCGATCCGTGCCACTGCCGGACAATGTTACGTATTTCTTCCGGAATATTCGACGGACTTACTCCGGCGGCCAATGCAAGCGATGTCGCGCCACCGGTTATCAAATTGTTAAAAATATCCGCATCAGAGGCGAAAAAACTGTCTACAACGCCGTAAATATCGACGGTCCATTGAATCAAAATTAAAATTAAATCATTCATAGTCAATATTTTATTATGTTAGAAAAATGAAATGGCTTGTCATAAATAATCACTCTGACACTATTTTTAAAACCTCGTACACACGTGATGAGATCCGTCACGTATGTGATGAACGTCATTACGTGCAAAATGAAGTATGTTACGTATGTAATGAACCTCACAATGTGCGGAATGAAATTCGTTACGTGTGTGAAAAACCTCATCACGTGCGAAATGAAATCCGTTATATACGCAATGAGTTTTGTCACGTGTGCAATGAATTTCATTACGTGTGTACGAGGTTTGAAAAATAGTGTCCGTATCATAAAAGTAAATACAATAATCAACTGTTCCCCCAATTCTGTGATTCGATAAACGGAGGTTTTCACCTGTGAAACAGACAGGTATCTTTTGATATAGAAAGATAATAACATATCTTTTATTATTTACTTTTTAATGCGTGCAAATATAATATGCTTTTTCTACAAATACAAATATTTTTACGTTTTTTTTTTCGGAAAGAATATAATCATCCTCCCATATTGTAAGTCAGTATCTCTATTTTGTATGTGTTATAGTCTTATTAATCAACTTATTACATTACACAAAGGATATGCACAAATTTACCGAAAATTATACAAATAAAATGTCATAGTTTTACTTCTCTTTAAATCTGCAAGTTAGGAGTTATCTATAAAATATAAGTCGCTGATATAATTCACTTTATACGCGGATTTAAGTCTTATGGAAAAGTTTTTTCTATTTTTTCTGCTGATTTATTTGAATATCCGGCTAAAAAATCGTATACTTGCGACTTATAATAAATGATTATGTATCGTATATGGAGATTTATTATTGCTGTGTTTTATTTTGGGGTACCAGCATGGTTATTCGCTCAAAAGACGGATGTGATGAAATGGTTGCCGGAGAAGTTTGACGCATATCATATATCCGACCGGTTGGACTATAAGGGCGAAGCGCTTTACGACTATATTAACGGTGGCGCGGAGTTATACCTGTCCTACGGGTTGGCCGGAATGACGGGCTGCAAGTATAACGGCGACGGGTTGCCGCAGGTAACGGTCGAGATCTATGAGATGACTTCGCCGGCCAATGCGTTTGGCGTCTACACCCAAAGCCGCGACAGGGAGGAATGTGAATATGGGCAAGGATCGCAACGTTCCGGCGATTTTCTCCTTTTCTGGAAAGACAGATACTATGTGATTATTACCACTGAAAAAGCTACACCTGAAAGCAGTAAAGCCCTTCTGCATATAGCTTCGGCGGCAGACAAAGCGATTACGGGAAAAGGCCGGCGACCGGCAATCGTCGACGCGCTGCCGAAAAAAAATATCGTGCCGGGCGGTTATTTGTATTTCCACCATTATGTCTGGCTCAATGCTTATTTGTTTATTGCAGATTATAATATTGTTAATATCAGTGATGAAACCGACGCAGTGCTGGCGAAGTACGGCGACGCCGAAGCTCGCTGCTATCTGCTGATGATCGACTATCCTGATATGATTGCCGCTACGACTGCCTTGGAACAATTGAAAAAGGAGTTTGCACCGGAAGCATCTCCTTGTAAACGGCCTGAACTTCGCCTGGAAGACGGCACATGGTTTACGACGTGGACGCGGGGAAAACGCCTCTGCGCTATCTTCGAAGGCCAAAGCCCCGAACAAATGAACGATTTATATCACTCTATAGAATAACATTTTAATATCAGAAGTTTATGAAACCTATTTCTCGTCGTGAATTATTAAGACGGACGGCTTTTATGGCTGCCGGAAGTGCCCTCCTGCTGAACCGTCCCTTTTGTGCCTGGGCAATGGAATCCGATGCCTTAAGCAAAGTTGTATTGATACGTAACCGCAATCTGTATGCCGATGGCGATACGCCCGACGCTGCCGTTTGCGCACAGATGATAGACGATGCCGTCTGTCGCCTGACCGGTTTGGATACGCCCGACAAAGCATGGGCGTCTATTATTAAGCCCACAGATATTGTCGGGATCAAGACGAATCAGTGGAATGGCCTGCCCACGCCGCCATGCGTAAATGATGTGCTGAAAGCCCGCGTGCTGGGTGCCGGCGTGGCAGAAGATAAAATCAGTGTAGACGACCGTGGTGTGAAGCAGAATCCCGTTTTTCAACAGGCAACAGCATTGATTAATACTCGTCCGATGCGCACGCACGCATGGTCGGGAGTGGGTACGCTGCTGAAAAATTACATTATGTTTGCCGAGAAGCCCTCCGACTATCATGAAGATTCATGCGCCGTATTGGGCAGTTTGCAGGAATTGCCGATGGTGAAAGGAAAGACACGTTTACATGTATTGGTGATGTTTACTCCGCAATTTCATCATGTGGCGCCGAGTAAGTTCTCGGAGGAATATTCGTGGAAATACGGCGGACTGCTTGTCGGATTCGACCCGGTGGCAGTTGATTCGGTCGGTTTACGTATTATCGAAGCCAAGCGCAGGGAGTATTTCAAGGAAGACCGTCCGCTGAATCCTCCGGCCAAACATATCGCCGTGGCCGATACGCGCTACCACCTTGGAACGTCCGATCAGTCTAAAATAGAACTGATTAAGTTGGGTTGGGATGAAAATAGTTTTGTATAACATGAAGTAATCATATTTTTTTAAAAGTGTTATAATTAAAATTTTAATAATCCGCTTCGATTTTTTGTGCAATGTTTTTACTTTTGTTAAATAAGTTGTTTGAAGTCTTTCAGGGTGCAGTTGCAATTGTAAACACGTTGTTGCAGCAGTTATATCTCTTTTCCGGCGACCTCTTGTGCCTCTCCACGAAAAAAATAAAACGTTTTCGCGTAGAAGGATTGATAAATGGGAAGTTTGCGCCGGTCGTGACGCCTGTTCTCTCATTTGTGATAATATCATGTTTTATTTTGCCCGGCTGCACATCCCGCAGTACGGAATGGCAAAAGATAGCCGTCGATTTTCGAACCGTTCCGGTCGGCGTGCGACCAAATCCGCTCTGGTTCTGGAACAATACCCGCGTGGAGCCGGAAGAATTGAAACGGCAAATTGCCGGTTACAAAGAAGCCGGCTATGGCGGGTTAAGCATCCTGCCGTTCGGTGAAAATTTTAAGCCCGAATACCTCTCCGAAGATTATTTCGACAGGTACGCGGTCTGCGTGGAAGAAGCCGCCCGACTTGGCCTGACGCTGTGGATTTACGACGAATACGGTTTCCCCAGCGGAACAGCCGGCGATATTAACGGCGACGGGATCGGACGCTTCAAGCAGAGGTATCCCGAATATACCTACAAACGACTGGATAAGACGGAATACCGTCCGGTAGCCGGCGCGCCGTTTGAACAGATCTTGCCGCAAGGTGTTGTGATGGCCGCAGTAGCGATGGATACGGTTTCGCTCGAAAGAATCGACCTGACAGGACTGATCGACCGGGGGAAATTGACGTGGACAGCTCCCGGCAACCGGTGGAAAGTAATGATTTTTACCTGTGTGGACGCCGGCCGTACCATTGTGGACTACATGTGTCCCGAAGCAGTACGGCGCTATATCGAGATGACGCACGATGAATATTACAAACGCTTCGGAACACATTTCGGTTCAACTATTGTCGGTACTTTTTTTGACGAGCCGACGCTGTATTATGCCGACGGACGCACGTGGACGCCGGAGTTCAACCGGAAGTTCGAGGCAAAATACGGTTTCAGTCCGGCTCTCTACTATCCAGCGCTATGGTACGACATCGGTCGCGAAACGGCAGAAGCCCGCAACTGCCTGTTCGGTTTTCGCAGCGAGCTTTATGCCGAAGGTTACCCTAAATTAGTCAGCGACTGGAGCAGCGCACACGGCGTGATGGCGACCGGACATCAGGATAATGAGGAGGTCGTCAATTGTACGGGCGTGGCCGGCGATTTGATGAAATGTTTCAAGTATCAGGATATTCCGGGCATAGATAAAATCGGCGGCAACCGTCCGGCCGAACGCTTTTATAAGATTGTCAGTTCGGCAGCCTGGAACTGGGATCATTCCCTTGTGATGTCCGAAACTTACGGCGCTATGGGTAACATCGGATGGAATGAAATCTTCGGCATTGCAATGGACCAGTATGTGAAAGGGATCAACCTACTGATACCTCATGCCGTGTGGTACAATACGGAACGGGTGAAGTATTTGCCTGAACTGTCGCTTCGCAATCCGCTGTATGCCGACAGCCTGCGCATTTTCACCGACTATCTGGCGCGCCTGAACGCCGTCATGCAGAACGAAGCCCGGTGGGCAGGCGATATTGCCGTACTGTATCCCGTGCATACGATGCAGAGCGGTCATTACATGGATGGTCCGCTGGGACATTACAGTGGCGGCGTGGAACTGCCGGATTTGAATTACGTGGATGTCGGTGTCGCGCTGGCCGACAGTTTAGGATACGACTTCATGTTTCTGCATCCGGAAACGCTGGACGAGCAGTGTCGCGTCGAAAAAGGCACTCTGTACTTAGACAACGAAGTGCAGTATAATTCGTTTCGCACGCTGGTTGTACCGGCCGTCACAACCGTTTCGCTGAGCAATCTGGAAAAGATACAGGCCTTTGCACAGGCGGGCGGACAGGTGATTTTCATCTCGCAAACGCCATCCAAAGCGACCCGTGCATCGGACGATGAGAAAGCGATCGCCATCGTAAAACAGTTGCTGGAACGGGAAAATGTGATTTTCGTCGACAGGCCTGACCCGGCAGGACTGAAAACGGCGCTGTCGAAAACCCGCCTGTCGCTGACCTTCACGGGCGAAACGGCTCTGCGTAATATACACAAAACGTATCATGGAAAAAATCTCTGGTTTTTTGCCAATCCGGAGCCGGCGACGAAATCGGCCGAAATAGAAGTGATGGGAGAATACCGCCTGGAATGTTGGAATCCGCACGACGGCAATACCGGCGAAACGTTGCCCGTCGTCCGCGAAAACGAGAAAACTCGTTTCCGAATCACGCTGGACGGATGCAGATCGGTGTTTGTGGTAGAAAAATAAT
>JAIRMH010000350.1 GCA_031258835.1 Tannerella sp. | reverse complement strand
CCCAATGGTCGCCATTCCTGTACACAAACTCCCGGACGTCGGACGTTTTGTAATAGATTTTCTGTCCGCGTTTTGAAAAGGGTAACAGTCCCTCACTCCGGTAACGCTGTAAAGTGCGGGGACTTATATGGAGCATCAGGCACAAGTCCTGATTGTCCAACGGCTTTTCCCCGTTGTCAAAAACCTCATTGGTCTTAACGAGCGATTTCAGGTCTTTACCTATCTCGCTTAACTTTTTGGACAGTTTTTCCATCCATTCGGTAAAATAATTGTCATTCACAAACATAATGCACTTGTTTTAAAGTTTTATGCATCACTATTAATGCAAACACAAAAGTATATACGGAAATTTTGGAAATAAAGCAAATTCCGGCAGGTGGCAGGGGTTTGCTTCGATATGGCAGTAGTTTGCTTAGGTCAATCCCTTTTTCCCATCCTAATTCCAGAATTTGAGTTATTCTATGCATACATTTTTACTTTTAAATGATTGTATCACTGTTAATGCGGCACAAAAGTAGAGGGGTAAATGTTGATAATAAAGGGTTTTCAGGCAGGTGTCCGCGAGTTGCGCCGGTAGTGACTACGAGTTGCGTTTTGTCCAATAAAGCAGTTTTTCCTCAAAACGCCTTCAACATCCTTGCCTTGTCTTCTTCGCTCTTTACGCGCAAATAACTCCGGTAACTGCTGAAACCGGCCATCAGCACAAGTTCCAGATTAGTGTTTTTCCTGTGGTCGGGCGAAAGGCGCAGGCGGTCGAGTTCCTTCAGGCGGCAGCGATTGATAAGGCGGCTGAAATTCATTCCGTACTCGCGGTTGATGAACGCCGATACATAATTGCGGTTGGTACACAGGTCGGCGGCGATGTCGGTTATCCGCAGTTGCGGGTTCAGGTAAGGCTTCCTGTCGCGCAGGTAAAGGGCAAAGCGTTTCGGATCTATTTCGGCAGCATTGACCGGCGGGTTTTCATCGTCCCGGATAATGACATAATTGTCCGACAGCAGGTTATAGCACAGTATCGGGTAGATGAAGAACGTAGGAAGCACGCCCTGCATGGAGAAATAGAAATCGGAAAAAACATCTATGTCGAACAATAATCCGGCAAGCGGAACAGGTATGGTTATCAGCGTCAGCGCCTGCATAACCCGGAGCCAGTTCAGCGAAGTGCATTGCGCGTCGGCGGAATAATCCTCAATGCTACGACTGTAACGGCGTATCCGCAATAAACCGAGAGCCGGATAAAGGCTGTTATATACGACAAAAACGACTCCGGTCAGCGAATACAGCGCTGTAAACCAGCCGTTCCCTCCGCTGTAACCGTCGCCGTAAATGATGGCTTCCTGCCGTTCAACGGGGACAATCAGGTCGGTTACCGCAGAAACCGCCGTCAGCAGGACGGGCAGGACAAAGTGCAGTCGACTGAAACGGTCGTTCCGTCCGGTAGCCGTTATGATATGGACAAAACGGTAAATCAAAATCTGGTCGAGCATCAGCGTAAGCAGGAATACGGAGGAATAGCAGGCAAACGCCCGGTGATTGGCAACTTGCAGCACCAGACCCATCCAGCACAGTGCGGCAACCGTAAAGGTAAGCGACAGGAAAAGCCTGAGTGACTTTTCTTCCCTGTTCTTTTCCGTGTAGAAAATATCGAGTATCAGCATCGCCAAACACACCAGCGCACACACGGCGGGCGCCGAAAATGCCAATGCCTGTATAAGTTCCTTCCCCATGTTCAATTACGAATTACGATTTTTTAGAGTCAGTTGGATTTTACCGAGTATCTTGCATAACTCTTCAGCATCTGCGTGGATGCTTTCTGTTGCTTTGTCATTCAAATATCCGGTTGCCGACAGCAATTTTATCCAGTAGATAGTTTCCCTTGCCTCTTTGTAACTTATGCTCAATTTTGATAAAAAATCCTTATCTGATTGACCTCCGATTGATTCTTCAATATTCGCACCTATCGACGTTCCGCACCGAAGCAGTTGTTTCGACAAAACAAATTCTTTTTTTTCTTCGCAAAGATACTGGTACAGCCTTACTATCCTGATTGCAAACGCAAATGACTTTTCCCGTATTACATTGTCCTCTTTCATTTCAACTATTTAATTGTTTAATCAATCGTTTATTTCGTAATTCGTAATTTTTAATTCGTAATTCTTTCCGCTGCCACAGCCCGGTAATATTGCCGTAAATCCGCAAATCCGGCTTTAGCCGCAAGCTTGGCAACGCTCCGGCTTTTGTTGGAAGGCAGCGCCCGCAGGCGTTCAAGCTCTTTTAACCTCCATTGATTGACAAAGCGGTTGAAATTCACGCCATAATTCTTGTTGATAAAAGCCGACAGGACGCTACGGTTCACGTCCATAGCCTCCACCAAATCCGTAATTTTTAAATCAGCGTGCAGGTAGGGCTTTTGCTCGCGGAAATAAGCATTCAGCCGCCGGCGCGTCAGTTTACCCTGATGTAACCTGCGCCCGTCTTTCTGTTCCACGTTTTCTTCGCTTTCCACCTCCGGATTATTACCCGCTTCCGGCTCGGGATACACGGCATAAAGTCGGTATTTTCGGCGGATAATGTGGAAAGTCAGCAATATATACTGTCCGGATATGACCAGCGCGCTGATAGCCGTATAGGCAGAAGTAGCGAGACGGCTTCGCGGCTGGAAAGTGGGTGTTACAGTTGTAAACACAAAAGCCAGCGAAAGGACAATCAGGAATACGACCCAGCGGTCGGGCTTACGCACAAGACCGTCCGAACCGTTTGCCTTGCAATAGTAGCGGACAAGTACGCGAGCCGTAAATCCGTAATATACAATCAGAAAGACCATTCGCAAAAGTGGTTTCGAGGTAAACAGCCGCGAATAAAGTTCGTATTCTCCCGTTATGAACAGCGCCCTGTTTTTAACAATCGCCAACTGCGCATCGAAGGGAACAAACAGCGACCAGGTCAGGAACACCGCTCCAATCAACGCGGGGGCAAGATAATGCAGCGGCGAAAACCGCTCCGTCGGTTCCAACCGTGTCAGGTAACGGATAATGCGAAAAAAGAACACCGGGGGCATAATGAAACCTGCAAGACAGGGGACATTCAGGAAAACAAACGCTTCCGGGGCAAACACATAGCAGAGAACGGTAACCCAGGCCAACAGGGTTATCGACAGATACTGCATAACCACATTTTTCAACGTCCTTTCCTGCGGCGTAAGGCAGTTGCGGCGCGAAAAACCTGCCAGCGTCAAGCACGCTCCGGCGGTAAAAACGGGGACGAGCAATGCCAGCGTATTCAGGTATAGTTGGAAATTCATCACCGTAGCTGTTTCAAATTCTTAATAAGATAAAGCTTAAATTCAGCCGAAAGCCAGGAGCCAAATTCAAAGGCAATGTCTTTATGAGCAAAAATACCGCCTCCGTAACGTCCTGATTTTGAAAAAATGCAGACGGACGATTGCTCCCAAATTCCCCAAAACTCAAGCGTAAACCGTGTACTCATCCAATTGGAAACTACAACACGCGCTTCAAGTTCATCTTTGTAACCTGCCATATCGGTAAGCGAAATGTAATCACTTTCTTTTGAATTGATTACGGTTATTCCCGTCCCTTGTACAGTTATCATTTCTTTTTTACTCATCTTTTATATTGCTCTTTAATCATATTCAATCATTTAAATTATCCGTATCATAAGAATCATAGTTCAGACAATTTTCACACTGCAAAGTTATATTAAAATCCTGAAATATAAATATGTTCATTCGATTTTTCTTGCCGTTTTTCATGTCAAATCGTAATCCGGCGATAAGAAATTGTTGATTTGTCACCTGAAAATACCTCAAATTACGATTTGACATATAAGATTTTGCGAATTTGTCACCTCGATTATTTTGCCGTACATTATTTTTGCGGACGAAAATTGTAAGAGAAATTCCATGCGAATAGAAATAAACTTTCTCACGTGAGGAAATAAATTTACTTACGTACAAAAATAAATTTTCTCACGTGAGAAAAAATATTTACTCACGCAAGGAAATTCAGGAGCATTGAGATTGATCATCCTAAATAGTTAAATGTATGAAATACAAAATGATTCAGCGGGAAAACCCGCAAGACCGGAGCAAGGTAAAATGGTATGCAGCTCCCGTAAACGACGGCAAAATCACTAAAACCGATTTGGCGAAGGAAATTGTCAACATTTCGTCCCTTTCGCGGGGCGACGTCTCGAATGTAATTGAAAGCCTGATTGACGTCATCCCCAAATACCTGCTGATGGGCAAAAGCATCAGCCTGGGCGAGTTGGGAACGATGCGCGTCTCCTTCGGAAGCGAAGGTGTTGAGGACCCCGGCAGTTTCAATGCCGGCAAGATTGACAACGTGAAAATCGTCTTCACCTCCGGAGTCGAACTCAAAAGGCAACTGGGCGAAATACGCTTCGAACAGGAAAGCAAGCCGAAAGACGCAGATACAGGCGTCGGTAAAACATGAAATCATCATTAATACAACAAAATGAAATATTATGGAGAATTTTACAGTGTTCATATCATCAGACCCTCAATACCCCTGGTATGACGATTGTTACCCGGACGAATTGGGAGATGAGTGGAATGAAAATTCCGAAAGGCAGATAACGCAACAATATCAGTTTATGAACCTTCTTGCAAAGAAATATGAACAGTATAAGTTATTTTCCGTTAAAGGGCATATTATTAACGGCGATCTTACAGCATACGGACACAGATGGCAACTGAATAAATATAAGAAACTGGTGAAATTGCTGAAAATACCTTATTATCCCGGATTGGGAAATCATGATTATGAAAATAATGTGAAAGATAATACTGTAACCGATGGATATTCTGTAAACGGCATCGCTCCTTCAAATATGATAAATTATATGTACGACTGGTTGAAAGACGCTATGAAAAACAGACAGA
>JAIRMH010000277.1 GCA_031258835.1 Tannerella sp. | reverse complement strand
TAAATAAGATTTTTGGAGAATCCCGCTCTTTTGGCGACCTGATTAACTCCAAGATTTTCAAAGCCCGTTTCCTGTATCATTTCTCCGACCGCTTTAATCAGTTTTTCTTCCGACAACTGCCTGTCTCTTTCTTTTACCATATTTTACAACTATTAATGTGACTGAATGGGCACAAAATTAAGTAACTATTAGGTCACAACCAAATTATTTAAAGATTATTTTTGAAATTAAACAGCATTTTGCTGAAAATCAAAGAAAAATCGGTTAATTCTTTTTTTGAGGTGCTATTGATTTTTTTTGCGTACATTTGTCAAATGGAAAAACGCAGAAGAATTATGGGACTCAAAAAATTAACACGACCATCCATAGAAGGCTTATTTTCGACAATAAGCAATATGCTTGTTCCGGCGCATGTTTTGGAACATTTACATTTGGCTTACCGTATTCCTCCCGGTTTTACATTGGCTCAGGACACCGGTTATCAGGGATACCGTCCGGAAGGTGTTTGCCGTCATTCAACCGGTGAAAAAGCCAAAAGTAAAGGAGATAACGTCAGAGTAGAACATGCCATCGGGAGCATTAAGCGTTACCGGACTGTCAAAGACGAATGTCAACGGAGAAGGAATCTTTTTGCGGAGAGAAACTTTTCCTCCTGCGCTGCACAATTTCAGGATTAAGGACAGACCGTTAGTTTATGAAAATAAACTGACTTAATCTTTTCCGCATATGCCTTTATCTGTCTTTCATTCAGCCCTAATTCCTGCCGTTGGAGTGACATTGTTTGCTTTTGAACTCCTGTTCATTTCAATCCAAAATATACCAATCCGAACAATCCTGCGTTCCATCCTTGAATATGATAGCCGAGGTTTTTACCGGTCAGGCTGTTGATATGTTCGTTTGGTGACCAGTCGCCCGAATCTTTTAAATCGGCTTTTGCTACGCGCTTGATAAGCGAAATCGCCTCGTCCCTTCGTCCCATTTTAAGCCTCGCCCAGCAGTCCATAAAGCTCAGCCATGGCCACACGCCGCCGTTGTGGTAAGTGGCCTCCTTATAACCCCATCCGTCAGGATAATAAGGTGTCGTTTCGGCAATGCCCCACTTGGTAAGACTTTGTTTATTAAGCGATTCTACGATTTTCTCAGCACGGTCTTGCGGTACGACATCGAAAAACACGCCAATCATCTGGTCTTGCAGCAGGCGTTCGTTCACGCTGCCGTCGTTCCAAATCTGGCAGTAATAATTGCCGTTCCACATACCGCCGTCGCTTGTAGGTTTATTCAGGAAATCGGATGCTTTCCGCCCGGCAAGTTTGTATTTTTCAGCCGCTTGCAAATCATTAAGCCAGTAAGCCGCTTGCACCATTTTATCCAGTGAAGCTAAGTAGGTCATCACCGAAAAGGGAGAATAAATTCTACCTTCAATGCCCGGAACATCTTTCCAGTCGCCCCAGAATGAAATTTGCGCAGGCACTCCATTGTTATTTGTATCGCGCGAAATGAGCCAATCCATCGCTTTTTGCAAAGGCATCCACCATGCCGCCAACGCTTCTTTATCATGGTGATATTGGAAGTAGCGCCAAGCCCTGAGAATGAAGAATGCGTTTATATCCAAATCGTCTTCGCGCTCAATCAACGGTAAAATGGTGGTGGGGATTTTGCCCGAAGGCTGCATCCACTCGATGCTTTCCTCTATCATTTTCTTTTCCAGATCCTTATAAAAAACCAAATGCAGCCACGAAGTCCAGTAACTGTCACGTTGATTGAGTTCGCGGTAACCCATTGTCAGCACTTCATTGTTTTTGGTAATGCGCGTAAGTGAAACGGCTGGAATCATGTACCAACGCAGATATTCGTCGAGTTCCGCATCGTCGGTTTCAGGAAGCAGATTCTCAAATTGTTGGGTTTTGACAAGCAGATTATCCCAATTTTCGTAAGCAAAATTTGCAATTTCTTTTGCCGTGGAATAGTTTTTTGCCGTAATCCATTCGGCGTCATAAAAAGCGATCGAAAGACGGAGTGTTTTTTCTTCGTTGGGTAATAGTTTTAGCGGAATAGAAATTTTATTGCCTTTTAAAATAAATTTTTCGGAGGCGTTTAACGCGCAATTATTGTCGAAAGCAACTGAATTGGGAAGAATGGATATTGAAAACTCATCCGTCTTTTTACCTTGATTTTTTAAAATTAATTCAAGCATAATCACCTGCAAAGCCGACGTTTCGGTGTCTTCCACTGCCATCGGACAGAAAGCCAGCGTTTTCATTTCCGATTGAATCAACGGCGATTGGGCATAACTGCCGCGTACAAAAGGGAATTTCCTTTCCACGTTTTTCTCTGCAAAACCGGCAAAAGAATGGATTTTGCCTTGTTTTTCAATGGAAAATTGCACGCCGCCTCTGTCTATCAGCCACTCACCGAGAACGCCTGTGTTTTGCAACACATCGCCGAACATTGAGCCGTCGGCAGAAGCATTTATCGTCAGGCCGAAATTTGCCAGAGGATAGCCATCGACTTGCTGCTGTGCGGAAATGGAAAGCGGGAAAATGCAAAATGTAAAATGTAAAATGCAAAATGTAAATTGTAGAATGTAGAATGTAGAATGGGAAAATAATCGTTTCATTATAATATTATTGTATTGATTGATTGAGGTTTAAGTTTTAATTCAAAAACATTTTTGCCGACTTTTACGGTTTTTGTTGTTTCTGTTTGTTCGGCGTTATAAAATACGACTGTGATTTTCCCGTTCTTATTTTTGAATGATAGTATATTATCGAAATTTCCTGCTGTTTTGAGCCTTTGTGCTCCGGGCAAAACATAATGGCTGAAATGCTTGAGCAAATAATATTCGTAAGTGTAACGGCAGGTTTTATCTTGTTCATTTACCGTCACGAGCGAGTTTTGAGTCCATCCCCAACGGCTCATGCCGCCTTCGAGCAGCGAGATATTCCAGTAATCGTATACGTTTGTGCCGTAAGTAAAATAGTGCTTCATCAACTTCCACGAATAGGCGCAGCCATTCCAGTCGTTACGACCATTGCCGCACTCCTGTTCGGTTTGGTAAAGTTTCAAATTCGGATAACGGTCGTGAATACTTGGAAGAGCATCGCGGCCGGCCCACTGAAAACCAACTCCCGTAATTTGGTCGCCGCCTTCGGCATTAAGAATGGTATCAACGAGTGCAGGATTGGGACGTTCCATAGTGCCGAAGGCCACTTCAACATTGAGTTTTTTCATCGTCGGAACGAGGTGTTTTCCTGTAAATTCGGCTAATTCAGCTGCCAACCATGTACAACTTGGGAACGGCTGGCAGGAATTAAACTCGTTTTGTGGCATCACCATCGAGATCTTGATGTCTTCGGAGCGGTAGGCTTCAATAAATTTCTGAAAGTAAAGCGCATAGGCGGCAAAATATTTATCTTCCGTTATAAACATATTTACTCCTTCGCGGCGCACTTGTTCGGGTTTTATGTGGTTGTTGTAACGGGCGTCGAAAAAAGTCGTATCCATTACGGCGCAAGCATAAAATTTATTTTCTTTCATCCACGTTGGCGGACTCCACGGCGAAGCCCAGAGCGTCAGACCAGGATTATACTTTAGCGCCGATTTGATAAACGGTATCAGCGTTTCCCTGTCGTTTTCAATGCTGAAATTTTTCATCTCAAAATCGCCGTCCGTTTCGTTGTAGGAGTACCAGTCGCGCGAAAAATCATTTGCGCCGACAGGCATACGGCAAATGGTGAAATTCGCTCCTTCAGCGGTAAACAGTTCTTTGAAAACCGTTTCGCGTTCCGCGTCGGGCAAAAGGGCGAGAGAAGTCCAACCCAGTTCATTGAAGCATGCACCGAAACCGTCAATAGTTTGCAATGTGCTGCCGGTCAGGATTTCCACATCAGCGGAAGCGGTTTTCACCAGTTTAATCCCACTCGTGTTCTGTGTTTGCCACGGAGCGTCGGGAGTTGTTGCGACCCACTCTGCAACCATTTTTTTGTCGCAGGAAGTGATTGCTGAGGCAATAAAAAAAACAAATAATATGCGTTTCATCATAATTACAAAATTTATAAATAGTTATGTTCCTAAAAAATCATTTTACACGAACAGTAAAATGCAAATATACATGAAACTTTCGACATTCCACACATACCGATAAAAATGTCCGGCGAAATTTACAGGAAAAAACAGAGAATAAATGCTATGCGTTTTATGAAAGTTACAAATTACGATATTCTACAATCTTCACCTGTCCGATCAACCCCGATGGTTGCAAAGGCATGTCGGGCTTCCACTGCGTACTGTATGAGCGCACTTTTCGCTGTTCGAAAGGCAGGAAAGAATCGCCAATCAAACGGTTACCCCATTTATTGACGACTTCTACTTCTATCAAATTTTCGCCTTTTTTCAGCAATCCACTGATATTTACGCGGTAAGGCGCAGTCCAACAGCCACCTGCATATTGTCCGTTTATTTTCACTTTTGCCATATCCGCGACATTTTCAAATTCGACAAAAACCTTACTGTCTCCTTCAGAGGATTTAGGGGTAATTTGATAATTGAATTTCTTGGAATATACTGCTGTTCCCGAATAATATTTGATTTGCGGATTTTCATTTTCCGCCCACGATTTTAATTCGGTAAATGTGACATTTTCGAGGCCGCGGAGAATGTTGTTCGCGGTAAATGTAACTGTCCAGTTGGTAGAAATATCGGCGCTTTTCTTAGGCGCTGGGAAATTTGCAGCCAAATTCGATACTCCGGAATTTTTCGATTTTGCATTAAATACAACAAAATATCCTTCCAATTTTTCGAGTTTCAACGGAATCGTTGTAATCCCGTCTTTTTCCGAAAAGTCGGGCAGCAAACGTACTGAGCCGTCCGTTGCGTTCCAAAGTTCAGGTTGCCTGCCCTGCACGCGGAATGCGGCGTTGATTTCGATTGGTTTTTCGGTTTGATTGGCAACGAAAAAAATCTCGCGATCACCGTCGGTGCGGTGGTTATAGAGAACTGAAGGAAGTTTACTAACCACGGTTTTGTCAAAGACAGTGTTGGAGACCTCTCTGTCGGGTACTCCTTCCGTCAGGAAATCGGGTTTCAGGTTCAATTCAGCAAAAACTTCTTCTAATGTTGTATTGTGGAAAATTCGGCCTTTGCCGTATTGGATTTTTTTACCGGACGAAAAATTTCCCGCCCCAGCGTTTCCCCACATTTTATTTGCAATTTTCTTCACTTCTTCGTCTGCTTTGGGATAATTTTCCAAACTCGGCGAGCGGTCGGGCGTTTGTGTGCCGACAATCACTGCACCTTGCGCAACAAGTTTTTCTATTTTTTTCAAAAGCGCGGGACGCATGGTGGTTTGCGGCGGCAATACAAGAACACGGTACGAAGCGCCGTGAGGCAATGTCAGCAAACCGTCTTTCACCTGCAAATCACGCTCAATTACTTCGGCGTTAATATAGTCGAAATCGTAGCCGCGCGGGATTTCGGGCTGGCGGATTCCCACCATTTTCGGAACGTCTTCGCCTATGAAATAAGCTACATCGGCTACATGTAAGCCCTGACGGAGCATATAATTAGACCGGCGGATGTAATCGGTAAACAAATCGATTTGTGAAAACCAAGTGTTGTGGCGGTTAAATTCCGTTCCGAACCATGCATCAATACCTGGAAATTCGTTATCGTAGGCTTGTTGGATATAGACATGCAGTAACGTTTCGTTAATTCCTTCCGTCATCGACCAGTCGAGCAGGAATTTCAAATCCCTGGGAGATATTTTGTAGCCAACGCCGCCGCTTGTAAACGATTCGGCGGAAATTACGTTTTTGTTGTAAATGTGTCCGCAGGAGGCAGCAATGCGCGGTTCGTAGCGGTCGTTGCCCTGTGCGGCCCAAAATTCGCCGCCAATACCGTCAGATTGGCCGCCGTATTGCAGAAATTCGCCTGGGAAGCCCCAGTGTCCGTAGTTTTCGAGCCATACTTTTAAACCGTGCTTGTGGCTCACTTCGGCAAAGCCGCCTACAAAGTCATAGGAAATTTTATCGGCAATCAGGCGGCGCAAATCCCACAGGAACCTGTCCGATTGATCGGGACTTCCGATTGAAAAGCCCTGTAAAGCAGGTAAATATGGCGCGGGGTCGTAACCGTAGCGTTTTTGAAATTCTTCGAGAATGCCGTCGGTCATATTTTGTCCGCCCATTTCGTAGCTGTCTTGAATTACATATTTCAGCGATTTACGATCGGCTTCGGGAATACGGCGCAGCACTTCGCCCATAAAACGGTCGAAATGGTAAGCAACATAGTCCTTGTTCATTTTATCCACTTCAAGTCCCTTGCCTTCGGGCGACGCGGGTGCGTTCATTATGCCTGTGGGCGCCATTCCTGTGCGCATAATCACCCAATTGCCTTCAGGGATGTCCCAGGTTATCGTACCGTCTGCGGCTAATTTGTCCGAAATATCAATTACGTTTGTAGGGTTAACGGAAAGAGCCGTGTCTGCGCTTTCCTTTTCCCATATATAAGAATCCCACTGCGGAAGGGGCGTTTGGAACATTTTTGCCAATGATTTTTCAGGATAACGTTCAATGCTTTGTGTAGCGGTAAGGGTAAGCAAAAAATGAGCGTCTACGTGCCGTTTGTTATCGAAGATGAGGCGAAAATCCTGTGCCTCGACAGCGGGAAACGTGATTTGCACTTTTGCCAGTTTATCCCAGCCAACGTTGAGCATATTGTTTGAGCGGTCAACTGCAAATTTCTTAATTGTTTGATATTCTGTTCCTGTTTTTGCCTGCAATTCACATTCGCCAAAGAAATAACTGTTAGGAAGAATTGTGAGTGTGCGTATTTTTTCAGGTTTTGGTAACGAAAGCACGATTTCGGCTTTTGAATGAGCAGGAACGAGGCCGATTTGAGTTACAGCGTCCGGTTCGTTATTTGTCGGGAACGCCAACACTTTCACGTCTTGGAAATCTTTTTCCGCGGGAATTAATCTTCCTGAAAAATGTTGATTTCCTGCAACAGTTGTATCGGTAAAAGCTAAGTAACGCATTGCCTGCGAGGATTTAATCCATGGCCCGCCGCTCTGCGACCAGCCCGGACAGTTGAACATGCCGATTTCAATATTCAATTCGGAGGCTTTTTTCAGTGCGGCATGAATCACTTCCCACCACTGGTCGGTAAAAATTTTCACTTTCCCCTGTGGAAATTGCGTTTCTCCGCCAATGTTGCCGATAAAGGCTTTGGTAATGCCTGCGGCTTTCATCGCTTCCAAGTCTTTTTGAACGCCTTCGACAGAAATATTATCGTTCATCCAATACCAGTAAACGCCTACGCGCACATCGGCAGGCGGCGTTTTAAAATTTGCTTTTAACTCGTCGAAACGAACTGTTTTTTGTTGTGCGCCACAAAATGCGGACATAATTCCTGCAACAAAAAGCGAGATAATTGAAAATTTAAAGTTTCTCATTGTATTTATTTTTATTGTATTTATTGTAATTTATTTTTATATCGTAACATTTCCCCCCATAATTCTGTTTCGGCATTTGAATTTGAACAAATGTTGAGCGAAGCGAAAAAGTAAATTCGACAGCTATCGGTGGGGGTAAATTGGCGTTTCATTTTTTTATAAAATAAGTGGCTGATTTTCTTTTGGCTGAATTTACCGATACGAAGTACATCCCTTGTGACAATCTTGAAATGTCAAAATTAAAAGATAATTGATAATTGGCAACTGATAATGATTCTCGCAAATTGCCTGCCAAATCAAAAATTTCAATTTTATCCCCTTTTCGTAATTCGCAATTTGTAATTTGAATCTGTGCGTTTGCCGGATTCGGGCAAATTTTCAACTTGTTTTCGTCTTTGTTCACAGTTGTATTTGAAGTGGTAAGCGAATT
Organism: Tannerella sp.; assembly: GCA_031258835.1. GTDB lineage: Bacteria > Bacteroidota > Bacteroidia > Bacteroidales > Tannerellaceae > Tannerella. Next base: position 30,008 of record JAIRMH010000277.1, on the reverse strand, counting down.
GTGAATTTGGTATATTTTCGCACGGATTTCGTCTAAAGTTCCGACAATTAAATAATAACTGTATTCTGACACATAGTTTTTCATCAATGCTTCAACCCTCAAGGGCGCAATATAGCCGGTATAAGGCGATGTTGATTCTCCTCCCGCCCTTCCGTAACGACCTGCCAAAAACTGGGTTGCCTGCGGCGAATAAACGCCAAGGCCCCAACCATTGTTGTCGACAAAAGCCATCCATTTTTCGGCAGGGAAATTGCCGTTGTTGGTCATATACCTTCCCCAAAAGCCACTTTCGAGCTGGATGACTTCGGTTTTTACAATCGCCGCGCCGGTAAAAGGTGCATCGCCAAAATAAGAATAGAGATTGTTGAGTGCAGAAATCGGATACACCGCCGGAATTTCCTGGTCGTTCAGGACGCCCTCGCCGTAAATGTCGTCGGTGCGATGGCAGGTTAAGCGGCATCGTACGCTCACTACATTGTCGCAGAGCGAAGTCCATTGTTCCATAATCGCCTCGGCAGGCATGTTGTTCATATCCCATTGCATGGGGATACACTTTATGTATGTACTGTCGGCTGTCTGGCGGGTTTCGAGAATTTGGGCGCGATGACGGGCGTAGTCACCACATTGAATGGGATTCCACGACCACGGCGACCATGAAGGCGATTGTCCGTCCTTCTGCCTGTTCACCGAGTTCCCGGCATAATAGGATTGCTGAATATAACGTCCTTCGTCGGCAATGTTTACCAGATTCCGTTTGTTGCCGGCAAGTGAAATATACGAGATAGCTCCGCCGCGGGTGGTATCTTGAATGAGGCGAAGTTTGTCGTTTCGTATGCCGAACTCATCGAACTCGTCGGGATTTTCCCCAGCGGGAACCGTATTCGGCATTTCGATGAAAGAACATAAGAAAATGCAGATTGCAAAATGTAAAATGCAGAATAAGTATTTCATAGACTATTTAGTTATACGTTTATCTTTCTTATCATCCCTTAGCGTTATGTCAACTCCGTCATTGCGGCCTCCGAACCGTGTATCCCTGTTAAATGCGTTTAATTGCAGGGGATTGAACCGGGTCGCAAGCCCGCAATGACAAAAGAAAGTTAACTTAACATCAGTTTATTTCACATTGTATAGTTTGTCAAATTCCAAAAATGCCTCAAACAAAGCTGCTTCTTCGCCAGACTCATACTTTTTCGGTTTATTGGTGCTGTTGCCGCTTTGGTTGTCGAGAAATTTTGAACAATCGTAAATGTGCTTATAAATTAGCCAGCGCGACTGTGCATTGTAATAAAAACCTTGAGAATCGTCCACCATAATAGAATGTGATTCGGATTTCCATACTCCGCTTTCTACCGGAAATACTCCTACTTCTCGGTAGCCGGCAAGTCCGACAAATCGTTTCCATGGTAGTTTGTCAGGGTCGTTAGTGTTTGAAACGTTGCAAGCCATTCCGCTTCTTTGCCAAGTGAAATCATACGAGCCAGTGGCGCCCGGATATTCATCAGCAAGCGAAGCGAAACCATGTCCAATAAATTCGTGCATCATCCAATAGGCGCCTATATCGTTATCACGACCATTGGCCATTGCCGTACTCCACCACGCACTTCCGCCATTGCCTGCAGGCCATCCGAAGTTAGCCCATCCGCCCATCATTCCATTGGCTATGAGAATATAAGAACGGTTGAGAACGCCTGCCAATTCGGGAATTGCCTCTGCGGTAAACGCGTTCGCCTTGTCGAAATTAGTTCCGATCGTAGTTGTTGTGCCGAAAAAGCCGGGAGTTGTTCCATTGATGACGCTTACAGGCGACTCCGCCACGGCTACATAAATATCTATATAGTTGCGGAAATTACGGATAATGTCATTTTTCAATAATTCCAAAGCCATTTTTTTACACCATGTTTCATAAACGCCGTTGTTTTTATTGTCCTCGCGGCTGAAAGATTCTCCCACAATAACTATTTTGACGCCGTGTCCATAGCCTTCCTTGTGTTCCCACAGTTTGAAAGAACTTTTGTGTTCCCAATACTCGCCGTCTGCCGGCGTAGGGTCAAGCAGTTCAGGAGTGGCGGAAGGGTCGAGGTCGGCGATAAGTTTGTATTTGTTTTCAACAAAAACCGTTACTGTGCATGTATCGGTAAATTCGCCCTCGACAGTTTTAACAACAATTGATGTTGCACCTTCGGCTACAGCGGTAACAAGTCCTGTTTGGCTCACCGAGGCAACGGTTTCACTGGTCGAAAGCCATGTTATTCCTTGAGAATCGGCATTTTCCGGCATTATCGTAGCGGCAAGTTGTACCGTAGAGTCGGATGCGAGTGATAAGTCGTTTATGTCTAATGTTACGCCGGTTACGCGCACAGTAGCCACCACCTCCTCTTCCTCTTCTTCTTCTACCACGTCTTTATCTTCTTTACATGACGGAAATGAAAGTAAAATACAAAATGCGACGAGCAAAATGCAACCAGTGCCGTATCTTAATCTTTTATTTTTCATGTATTTAAACCTGTTTTTAACTGTATCGTACATCATATCAATAAATTCTACATTCTACATTTCCTATTCCCATCCCGGATTTTGCCAGTTTGTTCCTGTGTATTGAAACATTTTAGCAACTTCGGCTTGCGGAATGGGAAACAGCAGATATTTTTCGGCGGCTGTGGCGCGGTTTACCATTTTCACACGTTTATAGTTGAATGTACCGTCATCTTTTTTGGTGATTTCCATACCTGTAACGCCACCATCGGTTTCATTCAAAATTTTCCAGCGGCGCACGTCGAAGAATCGGTGTTCTTCAAACGCCAGTTCCACCCGACGTTCGTTGCGATAACGCTTTTCGAACGCGCCTTTATCCATTCCGGCAGGCAATGCGGGCATTCCGGCGCGGATGCGGACGGCATTCACCGCATCAAGAGCCGACAAGTCGCCGTATTTTGTATCGGGAGTTGTGGTATTATATGCAGCTTCGGCAAAATTCAAATAAAGTTCCGCCAAGCGGAATATTTTGAAATAGCCGTCATCGTTAGAGCCTGTTTCCGACACTGAGCTGTTGAATTTGCGCATATAATAACCGGTGCGCGTGTTGCGTATGTTGCTGGTGTTTGTCGAAATTTCGCAGTTTCCACCCATGAAAGTTTCTACCGACTGCAACGGTACGGGTGGCGTCGCTATTTCTATTCTCATATTACGAACTGTAATTTCGTAACCGACCGTGTTTTCCGAAGGAATAAAACCGTAGTAGTCGTTTGAACTCGCGCCGAAATTGAAATTTTGACGGAAATCATCCAGGTCATATCTAAATTCCCTCCAACTGTCGGCTTGCGGAATGGTAAGCGCTTCCGATTTTTTTGTATCCGTCAATGCATAAAAATAAGCATCGTTGACCGTATTATTGCTTTTGTATTCAAAAATAAGATATGCGGTATTTCCTTCGATTTTTCCGCCGATATTTCCTGTTTCGATATACGGGTTCCTGTCAATTGTGGTCAAAGTCACCGAGCCGTCTGCGTTTCCTGTCCGTGTCAAGTATTTATAATACCTGCTGTTCGACGAAAATTGAGGTGTGAGATAATTTGAAACGCCCGGTGTCCATTTGCGCAACGCTCCATTGTAATAAATAGAAGTATAGAATCTGGGGTCGCGACCTTCGTAAGGATCATTTTCGTCGTAACCTGAAGCGTGATTGATAATCGGTTTCAGGTGGTCTCCATTTTCATAGCCTAAAACAGGCGGTTCTCCCGTTTCCTGCATTTCGTAAGCATCCACCAGTTCCTGCGAAGGACAAGCGCCTGCCGTCAGCCCGCCTTGCCATATCGGTAAGGCCGCATCCGTCCAAATGCTTGTTTGCAGTGACGATTCAAAGATGGTTTCTTTATCGAGTGCGCGGGTCGGATCGGAACGTTGAATGAAATAATAGCCGTAAACATTCAGCGTTTTAGCGTTCATATCGTCGTTCATAGAGCGGTTATAAAGTTCGTACCCGTGATTCCTACACTGGTCGAGCGCCTCTTTGGTAATTTCGGTCGCTTTTGCCCAAGTGTATTTCCCGCTATTATCCGGGTTAGAGAGCGGACTTGCGGCATAGAGTGCTGTTTGCGATTTAACCGCCAAAGCAAAAGCGCGCGGTATTTTCCCGCGTTGTCCTTCGCTTCTGAGCATCCAAAGAAAGGCCATATCCTGATTTTCGTTTTCGGGAGTTTCCAGAGCTGCATCACACTCGCTAATGATAAAATCGGCGATTTCCTCTATCGAAGCGCGTTTATCCTGTGAATAATCGTGCGTAACGTCGAAGGGCGTATCGGTCAGCGGTACGCTGCCGTAGCGCTTCATCAGTTGCAGGTAGGCGAAAGCGCGAAGCGTTCTCACTTCGGCCGTCATACCCTCCACTTCGACGTCTTTTATATCCGTAGCCGTGTTGTCGGGGATCTGCTGCAAGAAAGTATTACAGCGGCGGATAGCCGCGAAATAATAGTTCCAGTCTATGCTGTTGTATTTGCCCATTAGCGGATAGCTAAGGGCGGATGCGGCGCCTGTGTACCAGTCGTATGCCGAGCCGTTGACCTGGTTGTTCACATCTTCGGCTTCGTCGCAGAAAACGGCAAGCGGCAAAAGAGGAGCGTCATCTGACCCGCTCGTATAGGTAAAGCCTGTCTGCGGTATTATTCCCAGCAGGGAGTTATAATAATTGACAATGGTGTTCCGTTGCGCAAAAACATCTTTCAACTCCACGCGTCCGTCCGACGGCATATCCAAATAATCGGAGCAGGACGTAAACATAATGCATAATGCAAGATGCACAATGCAAGGTATTTTGTGTATTAATTTATTATTCTTCATGTGTTTAAACTTATTTTTGACTGTTTCATATTTTGATATAGTCCCATTACTATACATTCTACATTTTCCATTCTACATTTTCCATTTTACATTTCTAAAACGTTGCCTTTATACCGACATTCAACACCCGATAAGGCTGGAAAACCGACATATCTACCGTTTCCGGGTCAATATATTTTGTGCGGATATGGTCGAAGGTGAAAAGGTTTTGCGCGTTGAAAGCGATGCGGATTTTCTCCGCGGCTACCAAGCGTGAAAGATTTTCGGGCAAAGTATAAGCCACTTCCAAATTACGCAATTTCAAGTAAGCCGTATTCATAACGAAGAAATCATTAGCCTGATGACTAATGGAAGTGGCGTTGGAAAGCGCCGGGAAATCCGCGTTATGATTATCAGGCGTCCACGCATTCATGTGTATATCGGTATAATATCCGTCGGATGCACGACTATAAGCCTCGTCTACGCCCAAGTCGTTAATGAACATCGATGAGCGGGCGGTACCTTGCAAAAGCGCACTAAATTCAAAGCGTTTGTATTCAAAGCCCAGGTTTACATTGTAGTAAATTTCAGGAATACGGCCGTATCCAATAGGAGCGTAATCTTTTGTATCTATTTTTCCGTCGCCGCTGATGTCCTGATACATGAAGTCACCTAAACGCGGTGCGGCGCCTATGTACATTTCGGTTGCTTTTTCCAATTCTTCGATCGTGTTAATATAACCGTTGCCATTGCTGTAATCAATCAAATATCCCCAAGATTGTGTTGCGGAGAATCCTTCGGTTCTATATTGATATTTGTAGCCTTCGCCTTTCGGAACTTCGTTGATACTAATCACTTTGTTTTTATTGAAGGCAAGTCCAGCTCCGGCAAACAATGAAAAATCCTTGTTGAGTTGCTTTTGGTACATAAGCGATGCTTCCAGGCCGTGGTTTTCCATTTTGCCTTCGTTGAGTTTCGGATGGCTGGGGATACCCCCATAAACAGGCATGGGAATAGCGCCGTCTATCAACATATTGCCGGTATGCGCCCGGTAATAGTCGAAATGAAGCGTAAAGTCCTTTATCAAGCCTAAATCGATGCCGTAGTTCTGCTTTTTGACTTTTTCGGCGGTAACAAAGGGATTCCCCATCGCCTTTTCCGTACCGTCGGAGGAGTATTCGTCGAGATACATAAAGCGATAGCCGCCGAGTTGGTCGTTGGCATTTAAGCCGTACGACGCCCGCAGTTTGAGGTAAGTAAGGATATCATGTCCTTTCAGGAAATCTTCTTCCGAGGCAACCCATGCAGCCGAAATGGCGGGCGTTGTGATATAGCGGTAGCCGCGCGCAAACTGGTCGGAGCCGGTATAACCAAGGTCTCCTTTCAGGAAATAACGATTTTTGTAGCCGTAAGTTGCCGTTACCCCCATATCCAATCGCTTGTAAGGTAAAATATAGGCGCCTATGCGTGTGTAGCCATAAGCGGAAACATCATTCAGGGGTATCTCTTTGTCATGTGTCATAGACGTTATGTAAGCCATCGCGTCAATGCTGTGGTCGCCGAATGTACGGTTATAATCCGCATGGGCAAACAGGTTCAGGGAGTACATAAACTGTGAATACTTACCGTAAGTCAGCACGTCGTCGGTGCTTCTATCGTCTAATTTCTGTATAAATCGAAGCGTCTCGTAGCCCTGTGAAAGATCGCGCACATAGCTTTTAAAAGTTTGCACGGTGGCCGTCGAACTGTTGGCATACGTTTGATACGCCATCAATGCCGAAAGCGACAACCCTTTGGTAAGGAACTCCATGTCCAATGTCAACCCTGACTGCGCCACAATACTTGTTTGCAGCAGTTTGTCATACCCCGAACGGTTCAGAATGCCGTAAACAGGCTTATCCACAGCGTTTGTCGTCACTACCTGGTTGCTTCCTTCCAATAGCGTTCCTGCCGCATTGAACAATGGAGCATCGCCGGTCAGTGGCCCATACATCGTCGGTGGAAGTTCGAAAACAGTCGAATAAACCGCTTCATTGGAAGTATAATCGGCAGGGGTTTTTTGCAGGTTTACATTCCCGCTCAAGCGCAGGAATCCCGACAAGTAACGGTTGAGATGCAAGTCGATATTGGAACGGAAATTAACGCTGTTTACCGAAGGCGTAGCATCGAATTTATCATTGGGTGTTACTTTCAAGGGCGAAGACTGGTGCATGTAATTCAGGTTGATGAAGTACTTTATGCTTTCCTTTCCGCCCATGATGTTCGTGCCTGCGCGTTGCATTTGCGCCCAGTCGTTTACCGCCATGGAGTACCAGTCGTTGTTCGGATAAAGCGGGTTGTTCCCCTGCTCAAAACCGGCAACCGCACTTTCGCTGAATTGAGTATAAAGTCCTACTGTTTCGCCTTTGTTGATTTTTTCAAGGGTATAACTGTCGTTGAATGCCGCCTGGTTTCGCATTTTCACATATTGCGCCGAAGTAATAAACTTGGGTCGGCGTACATTCTGCTGAAACGACTGGTCGAAATACCCTTCTATTTTCGCATTTCCTTCAAAACCGCGTTTGGTGGTAATAATAATTGCTCCTCCCGCACCCTGCATACCATAAATGGCTGTTGACGAGCCGTCTTTGAGGATAGAAATGTTTTCGATTTCGTGGGCGGTAAGATAATCCCAATTCGAGGTAGGGCATATAACACCGTCGATAATCACCAGCGGGTCGGTACCGTTAGCGGTTGACACGCCGCGGATAAGTTTGTATACGGACGAATTGGTAAGGTTTCCCGTCAGTTCAATAGTCGTCAGTCCGTTGAGGCGTCCGGCAAGCGACAGTCCCAAGTCCGCCACAGGCGTTTTTTCGAGCGTTGCGCCCGACACCGTTTCTATGGCGCCAGTTATTGCTGCGGTCGGTGTAGCGTAGTATCCCATACTGATGCGGTCGTCTGTCGTCCGGTTGTCTTCAAGCGACAACGAATCGGCGACAACGTCCGCCGGCGTATTGTTTTGCGCGTACAAACAAGTGCAAAATGCAAAAAGCAAGATGCAGTATGACGCCAATTTAGTGCAAAATGCAAACTGCAAAGTGCTGTATGTTCGTGATAATATTCTGATTTTCATTGATGATATTATTTTTAATAATTTTCTTGACTCTTATTCGATATGATATTCTCTTTCATAATAACATGCATTCTACATTCTGTATCACCATCCCGGATTTTGCCACTTTACGCCTGTCAGCGGTTCCATACGTGAGACTTCGGAGAGCGGGATCGGCAGCAGCAAATCGCGGTTAGTCCATCCGCCGCGTTCTGCGTCCCAAATATTTTTACGTTCGTAAGAGAAACTGCCGTCGTCGTGCTTGGTAATCCACATTGCCGTCAGGTATTTTTGATATTTCCCCAAATCCCCATTCGGTTTGCTCCACCGGCGCAGATCGTAGTAACGGTTTTCTTCAAAGGCAAATTCCACGCGGCGTTCGTTGTGGATGCGCAGGCGCAGGCGGTCTTTACCTGTTTCCGTCACAGGCGGCATACCCACGCGAGCACGCACTTCGTTAAGCGCCGCCAGTGCATCGGCCGTATGTCCTGCTTCGTTTGCCGTTTCTGCCAGGTCGAGCAGTAATTCTGCAAAACGGTAATGCTTGTACGTCGGCGTGTGGGGGTTTCCCAGGCCGGCGGAAGCCGACATACCGGGCGTAATAATTTTGCGGAATAAATAACCTGTTTTGGTACGCCCTCGGTCTTTCGGGTCGGTACTTATGGCGAACAATCCGTTTTCCACACCCTGTAACGAATCGCCTACATATATATCGATCGACACAACCGGGTTTTTAGCGCCTGGGTAGTCGATTATGTCGCCGTTCACCAACATGGTAGCATGCAAGCGCGGGTCGCGGTTTTTGTAAGGATTCTCTCTGTCGTAAAGCGTATTGGCAGGATTATAGTTCGGACTTAAATGTCTTTCGTCGTTATACGGATTTTCCAGGTCAAGCACCGGCTGTCCGTCTGTTGTTTCAAAGGCGTCCACCAATTCCTGCGTAGGCGTAGTTCCCACGTAAGCATTGCCCGGCAGCTGAGTGCCGACATAGTTAACATGCCACAGCAACGAGCCTACCCAGTTCGCGGAAACCGTTTGATAAATCGTTTCACGGTCGCGCGGTGCGGGGCTGTAGTCGGCCACCTTACACATCATTTCGTGAAAAGCTGCCGCGCCTCCTGTACCGAATATGTTTGGTTGCGTGCAAATGCCAAACAGTTCATATCCGGATGAATTGTTCGGATACCTCAAGGCATTCACGGCCTGTTTACTAAATTGATAGGCCTCTTCCCAATGCGCGCCGCTTCCGTCGTGCAAAGGACTTGCTGCAAAGAGCATAGCCGTAGCTTTCAGTGTATACGCTAAGGCTTTGGTAACGCGGCAAGCATCTCCCGCAGGCGACATCGGCGAGCCGTTCGGCTGCAATACTGCGCCGTTCGTTATACGCCAGGGGAGTTCTGCCGTAGCAATAGCAATGTCGCAGTCGTCGGCGATAAATTTAGCCACATCATATACGGGATCACGAACAATAACGGAGAAGTCGAAATCCAAAGGCAATATTTCATCAATAATCGGTACAGCACCGAAAAGTTTTATCAAATCTGTGTAATAATAAGCGCGTAAAACATGCGCTTCGGCAATCATGCGGTTTTTCGCTTCCGTGTTTGCAAAAGTCATTTTATCGGCGTTTTGCAAAAATTGATTACACAGGCGGATAGAAGTATAAAAATCAGCCCAATAATTTTTATTCCAGCCGTTATGCGCATTGGCTACCGAATGATTTTCGGCAGTGTTGGTGCTATGATATACCGGATAAGTAGCAAGTCCACTATGTTCGCCGTTAGCTTCCCAGCCATCGTCGGTGATAGCCGGGAACAGGGGTGTGAATTCGCTAAAACTGAATCCCTTTTGCGGCAATCCGCTATAAATGCTTGCCAGCAAGCCTTCCACTTTCACAGGGTCTTTATAGACATCTTCCATTGTCAGATTTCCGTCGGGGGCAACGTCCAAAACATCGGTACAACCTACAAGGGAAATGTAGAATGTAAAATGTAGAATGTAGAATGTGAGATATTGCGTATAATATTTTTTTTGTTTCATAAATAATCTATTTTTCATTGGTCGTATTATTTTTTATATTTTTTCTTGCCGTCACAATGATAGATGTTACGATAGCAATCACTTCATTACAGTCGGCAAGCATTGATTCAAATATTTTATTCTCTATATAGTCCGTCGTCTTCAGCAGACGAAGCCAGTAGCGCGTTTCTTTTTACATTCAGAAGACAACGTTGACGCCAAAATTCACCATTTTCGCCAGCGGGAATTTTGCGGGGCTGTCCTGTTCGGGGTCAAAGTATTTTGTCTTCATTTTAGAGAAAGTCAACAAGTTGTTTCCGTTGACATATACTCGTACTCTGCCGACGCTTGCTTTTTTTGTCCATTCTGCAGGCAGCGTGTAGCCTATTTCAGCTGTTTTCAAACGCAGGAAAGAGCGGTCGAGCAAGAAGAACGAATTCGTCAAATAGCTCGGGCCTGCATTGTTCGCCGACAGAGCCGGGTATTCAATCTTTTCGCCATTATCCCAGCGTTCCTGTGTCCATGCATGCTGTACCGCATCTTCATTGTAGCGGAATCCGGGGTAAGCCATCGAAACGTGTGCGATACCCGAAAAGAGGAAAGAACAGTCGAGATTTTTCCAGTTGACGGCCGCCGAAAATCCGTAACCGATTTCGGGAACTCCCGAATAAGCTATCGGCGCCTTGTCTTCATCGTTGATCTCTCCGTCCTCATTCATATCCTTATACAGGAAATCGCCCAGGCGCGGAGTTCCGCCGATGTTATATGCGCCGGTTGCATAGTCCAACTCTTCCTGCGTGGTAATGTAACCGCTTCCGTTGCCGTAATCTATTACATAGCCGAAAGGTTGTCCCAGCGAAAACCCGGTTGTACGGTAACGATATGCATAGTCTTCGCTCAACTGTGCTTCATCGTAGAAAGTCACTTTGTTACGGTTGAAAGCGTAGTTCCCGCGAACATTGACCGAAAAATCCTTGTTGAATACTTTCTGGTAAGTGAGTTCCAATTCGTAGCCGCTGTTTTTCATTATCCCCATGTTCACTTTCGGCAAATAAGAAGAGGGAACTCCCTGCAAGTTAGGTACGGTGCCGCGGTTGATAAGAATATCGCTGCGATTTTCATGGAATATATCGGCAGTGAGCGAAAGCACCGAGAATAGTTGCAAATCCAGGCCGTAATTTTGTTTTTTTGCCACTTCCCATTTCATTTTTTCGTTACCAATCAATTGCTGGTTGATAGTAGTTCCCCGTCCGAGCGACGGCGTGTAAGCGCCCCCTCCCTGATAAATTTTGCTGATGTAAAGAAAGCGCTCTTCAGTCGCCAGTTTGTCGTTGCCCACTTCGCCGTAAGAGGCGCGAAGTTTCAAGTTGGTAAGCGTGCGATTATCACGCAGGAAAGGTTCGTTGCTCACCACCCAGCCGGCGGAAACCGCAGGGAAGAAGCCGAAACGGTTATTCGGTGCAAACTGCTCGGAGCCGTTGTAACCCAAATTGACTTCGGCAAGGTAACGCCAGTCGTAAGCGTAGGTAAAGCGGCTCGATATGCCGAGAATATTGTAGGGCAAAGCGCCGCCCCGATCGTCCCAGTTATCACGTTGCGCCAACACCATTCCCGTTACGGCGTGTTTGTCGAAAACGCGGTCATAGTTAAGCGAAAACTGCATGTTTGTATAATATTTCGCTGAAGAAGATTTGTACAGTTCAAGCGGGTCGAACCTGTCCACTTGGGGCATGGTGTAATAGGAGGCAGCGCCGGCTTCGCGCCCTATCTGGTAATTGACGTAGTTTACAAACAGCGATCCATCCTGCATTTCGTATCCTTCCGAGTCGTATGAAATAATGGTTTTGACACTCAGCCCTTTGGTAATAAAAGGCAATGCCCAATCGACAGAAACCGAAGAATTTAATACCGCCGTTGATTCCTGCTGATAACCATATCCATTGAGGTCGCCCCATGCACTTCGGGAACTTGGAGTTTGCAGTATCGGCAATCCGGCAGGAACAGGCGTTCCGTCAGGTCCCGTATATCCTTCGACGGTAAGCGGTCCCGGCTGCGTGGGATCGCCGCCGAGGATAAAGCCAAGCACCTCGTTGGTCAATCCCTCTACATTGCCAAATCCCACTTTCGAGAGGTTAGGCGAATTGGCTTTTTGCAGGTATGAGGCAAGATTCAACGATATTTTCAGGTTTTTTGTCGCCTCGAAGTCCAGATTCGCGCGAAAATTATAGCGATCCATTTTAAATGCAGGGTCGAAATCGTATTTCGTGTTTTTCACGGTTTTGAAGTTGCTGCCCTGCCCGATGTAGCCTACATTGACAAAGTAGTTGAGTTTTCCCGTACCGCCGCTCATATTAACGTTAAGGCGGGTTTGCGGTGCAGCGGGTTTATAAAATTCTTTTATCAGGTTGCGGTCGGGATAGAACACGGGATCGCTGCCATCGCGGTATTTCTGAATCATATAGTCGGTATAAGGCAAATCCATATTACTGTTTCGCGACGCTTCGTTTTGCAGTTCGGCATAAGTATATGAATGTAAATGCTGGGGCATGACGGTAAACTGCTGCAAGCTGTAATCGGCAGAAACGCTGAGTTCCATTTTGCCTGTCTGTCCGCGCCGCGTAGAGATAAGGATCACGCCGTTAGCGCCCCGCACGCCGAAAACGGCGGTTGCCGAAGCATCTTTCAGAATAGAAAGGGATGATATTTCGTTGGGGTCGAGCGTAGAGAGCAGACTGGCATCGCGGGGTACGCCGTCAATCATGATGAGCGGTGTTGCGCCGTTGGTAGTTCCTACGCCGCGCAGATACAGGTTTACGGCGTTCTGTGCTCCGGGTTGTCCTGTGGTCTGTATGGCCGTTAAGCCAGGTAGACGCCCTGCCAGTGAAGCCGAGAGGTTGGCTGAAGGACTTTGTTTGAGTTCTTTGGTTTGTACGGAAGCAATAGATCCTGTTACGGAGACTTTTTTCTGCTGTCCGTATGCCACTACCACCACTTCCTCCAAAGCGGCGACGTTTTCCTGCAGTATGATTTGAACGCCGTCGACGGCGGCTACTTCCTGTGTTACATATCCTATATAGGAAATTTGCAGCGTGGCGCCTGGGGCGACGGTTATTGAGAATTGTCCGTCAAGGTCGGTAACCGTACCGTTGGTTGTGCCTTTTTCCGCTACTGTTGCGCTGATAGCGCCCATTCCATCTGTATCAAGCACTGTTCCGCGAATTATTTGTTTCGCTGTCGGGGCTGTATTCTGTCCCTGTATGTTCGATAAGGGTAGCATACAGCACAACAGCAACAGCAGAACTGTTTTCAACATCCGGCGATCATTGCGAACGTTGTTGTTTTCTTTCTGAAGTTTTAGTTTTTTCATGTATAATACATTATGTGAGATGGAATAAACAACATGTAATCCGAGATTTTTAGAAAACCCCGTAATTACATGTTATTTATTTTGCATCAGTTCGTCAAATTATCTTTTTAATATCACTTTTTGTACGAATCGTGAATTGCCGTTTTCCACTATAATCAGATAGATACCGTTTGTATAATTCAGTTCCACCTCTTGGGTTGAGCGGGTAATTGTTCCCTGTTTCAGCAGGCGTCCTGCCAAATCCATTACTTTTACTATGCTGCCCGCTTCGGCTTTTACGATTACAAATCCGTCGCTTAGGGTAGGTGTTACGCTTACATTATTTATATCAAGCGTTTCATTTGCATCGTCGTCGTCACCGCAATTAACAGTTATCGTTAAAGTTTCAGGCTCATTATCCATTAAATTATCTCTAGATAGAACGGTTTCTCCCTTCTCGTTCTTTATTAAGAGATCGCAAACGTCACCATATGTGCCGGTGCCCTTCCATTCTAATGTAGCCGTAATTCCGGGTATCAAAGATACGGTTGTGCCTTCAAAAGCGGCGTCGCCATCCACTGTTGCCATAAGCGCGCCTGCCTGCCAAAATTCCAGCGTCACAGGGACGCTATATCCCCACTTGTATGGTTCCGTATAGTTGTCGTCAGGATCAGACAGATAGTAAAGACTTGCGCCCGATACGGTATAATTGCACAGATCTCCTGAGTAGTAGTAGAACGAAGTACTTGTCCATGTACTTTTGCTTTCACTTCCGCACTCGCCTTGCAGATAAACGTAATACGGTACGTTTTCAGCTTCCAGCGCTCGCGAGAGGTCGTATTCGGTGTCCGTGACACGGATAAGATCCGAATAAGCGTCAAGGGCGGCATTGTCAAGTTCCGTCCGTGAAACAATTAGATTGTACGCGCTCGCGTCGCCTGTCCATGTCACTATGCCATCCATGGTCGCGTTCAAATTCCTTGGCGGCAGACAAGTACCGATAGGATAAATACCAACGCCGTGACTTCCTTCATTCTGCTCTGCTGATGCAAAGTTCCACCAGTAATCGATAAGATAGTCGTTAATTGATTCGGCGGGTACCATAAGGGCGACGTTTGACACATCTCCGAGAAAGGTTGCCCAATCCACTGCAGGCGGAGTAGTTGCATAACAGATAATTTTTCTCAACTTTGATCCTACGGGGTTAAAAAGACCGTTGGGAGCAGCCATGTTCGTAATGCCGGAGCCGATAGTTACCTCTTCCAGGCCGGTGCAACCCATAAAAGTAGCGCCTTCGTCATCGTCAGTACCGTCAAAATCGTTGTCCCAAAGAGCGACTGTCGAATTTGGAATTACAATAGATTTTAGTCCGCTACAAAATTGAAAAGCACAACTGCCGAAAGAAACAATAGTGCCGGGCAAATTAACATGTTCTACCGTTTCTGCGTCTCCTTCATACGCAAAAGCGCGGTTTCCGATAGCGGTAACTGTGTAAGTAACGCTTTCGTGGGTTACGGTGGCAGGAATAGTAACCGTACCTGTGTAATCCTGTCCATCGGGATTCCGGCACACAGCAACTTTGCTGTCTCCGATGACTTTGTACCAAATGCCGTCTTCGCTCCAGTCGGCAGCGGTTTGGGCTTTTGCCGAGCCAACTAAGAGGCAAAGGCATAATACTGTAAAAATTAAAGATATAATCTTTTTCATGATAATAATGTTTTAAAATGGGTGTTTATAATTCATGGCGCAAAGGTAGATGGAATATTTTCTTTCTGGATATTCGTTTTGATAAAAAAAGGTCGCAATTTGACAAAACCGTTTTTTTATGCTTAATTTGCATTGCAGGGAAGGTGGAACACGGTATGATTACGCCGTCATGCGGGTTTGTTTTTTTGTATTGCCGTAGAGCGACGGTATTCCAAAGGAGTAGTCCCGAAGTGCTTTTTAAACAAAGAGAAAAAATGATTTGTGGATTTGTAGCCCAGCATAAAAGAAATTTCCTTCACATTGTAAGGACTTTCTATCAATAAATGTTTGGCTTCCCGGAGTTTCAGTATTTGAAAGTATTGGGCGGGAGCGAAGCCTGTGTAATCCTTGAATGTTTTGCGAAACCATGAGTAGCTGACATTCAACTCGGTAGCAAGTTTTTCGGGGTCAATGCTATCCAAAACATTTTCGGTCATAATGATTTTTGCCTGTTCAATTTTTTGGTCAACATAGTTATTGCTGTTTTTTGTGATAGACAATATAGTTCCAATCAAAAGCAGCACAATGCCTGCCAAATACTGTTGCGACGACATTTTGTCGGCTTTGGCAACTTCAAGAGCCCGCGAAAACAGGGATACCAGTTCCTCGTTTAGCCCCACTTCGAGCAAGGGTTTTTCTTTGGAAAGAAAACCTTCTTTCACTAAATTATCAATCACCGTTCCCTCAAAACCAATGTAATAACTGTTCCACCCCGTTTCCTTCAAAGAGTGGAACGTGTGCCACTGACCGGGGAAAAGAATGAATAACGAGCCTTTGCCGACCTGTTTTTCGGGCATGTTTTCCGAAGCGAACATACCTTTGCCTTTTGTAATATAAAGCAACTGGTACTCGTGCAAGGTACGTCCCTTGAGGGGATTAAAAAAATAGCCCGAAGGATGGGTTTTCAACGGATAGTGCGAATTGGGCAGAATACACTCAAAGCCCACAGTATTTACCCACAAGCCGAATTTCTTATCTTTATCGTTCGAGATAAGATATTTAAACCGAGTTTCCAAGTCATTGTATTCGTCCAACATAAACGGAATATTTTAAGAACAAATCCGATCTCTAATAACGCTACAAATTTATATATTTTCCTACACAGTTTCAAATAATTCAAAAAGAAAAATATTTGTGGATGCAAAAATAATGATATAATGTTATACTCGCAAAAAGAGAATGTTGTTTTGTCAGTGCCGTGGATACAAATTTCTTAGCATTGCAAAGTCTTTTATTATACATGGATGTTCGATCGCGTCGTCTTCGTTGTCCCATCCTTTGCCTTTTAGCCATATCGAGGGACAGCCGAGTAGGTTCGCGGGATGAATATCGTTTTTGTATGAATCTCCGATGATCGCTACCTCTTCGGGATGTAATTCGAGCGCTTTTATTCCCAATGCGTATATGGCCGGGTTCGGTTTTCGTATGCCGACTTCGGCGGATTCGATTACATGGCAGAAGTATTTGCTGAGATTGAATTCGTCGAGTACGGTTCGCAGGTTTCCATAAAAATTCGACGCCAGAACGATCGGGTAGCATTTTTTCAGATCGTCTAATATTTTCGCCGCCCGAAGCGTCGTCTGCCGGGTTTCCGAATAGCAGGCCTCCGCTATTTTCCCGGCTAAGGATAAATCATTTATTTTCAGGATCTCGAACTGGAGTTTCAGTTTTATGTGAAGCGTTTCTTCGAATGTGTGATCCGGATGTATCACCTGCCCGTTACCCAATGCCCGTTCGACCTGCACGTATGCGTTACGAAATTCATCAAGCGTTACGGGTACACTGTATCGTTCGTAAACGCTTCGGAAGACTTCTCCCCAATGAACGCCGTTTGTGTCAATTGTCCCCCCGTAGTCGAAGATTAAACCTTTTGCAGATATTTCCATAATTATGCAACATATAAACAAGTACGATATTCATAATCGTCAGTTCGAACACGAAATATATCCAGGGGAGATGTGCAAAAATGGTGATAAACATTACAATTACACGGGTGTTAAAGGATAATATGTTCGTATATTTCATCATCGGCCTGCTCTCCCGACGGAAGTCATCTTTGAAGCCGACAGGTATTTCCATATTACCGTCATCTTTTTTCATTGCGTTTTTCAGTTTCCGGACTTCCGGTATCCAATCTTCCTGTCCTTTTGTATACGGGATATAAAAAAGCATGAAAAGTTTTTCGACGCCGTCGTTTTTCCATGAGATAGCTTTGGCGCGTTCTTTAAGATCCTTAGAATCGTCAAGTTCGCTTCCGTTTCGTCCGTTAACAAACAACAGATGAAAATTGCGCAGATAATCGGCCATGGCCGCCTGTTTACTATGGAAATAGCCGGCGGCGGCGCCAAGTATCCAGATCCATAAGCCCCACGCCGGTGTAAGTTGCAGGCATATACCGGCATAGATAGAGAAGAACCATAAATCGCCGGCGGCGCCGTCGAGTATGCGTCCTGTGCGCGAATACTGTCCGGTCATGCGCGCCAGTTGGCCGTCTGCGCTATCGAGGGAGTTTGCCCATACGAGAAGGAGCATACCGATCATATTCAGGCGTAAATCAGTAAAATAAAACATAACGCCTGCTGTCATGCCTAATATTATGGACATTATAGTGACAGTGTTCGGACGGACATTTATCTTCCTGAAAAACAGCGCCCATCGATAACCTATCGGACGGTAAAAAACGAGGTCTATCCATTCTTCCGTATCCTGCGATTTAAGAGTGTCCTGTAATGTTATTTTTTTTTCCACTTTTGATTATTACTAAATTATTTACTTAACGCCTGTCCGAGGTGTTTTTTATAATTATATCGCCGATAGCCGGTATCGCTTCTCTGCGGCATGGAGCGAATGACGGCCAGTCATTGAAGTCGATGACACGTATTACGCCGTCGGTCGAAATGATGCAGTCTCCTCCGAAAACGACCAGATTTAGTATTTTAGCCGCTTTCAGGCAGATATCGCGGAGTTCGTCTTCTTTGAACGGGATGCCGCGTATTTCTCCATTGATTTTTTCGAGGCCGAATTTGCTATGACTGTTTTCAAAAGGATAAAACCAATAGAAAAAAGAAGACCCTGCGACGCCGTAGAATTTTACAAGGTCGCCTTCGATATGTTCGTTTATAACAACTTTTTCTATGCCGCGCAACGCATATTCGGATAGCATCTCCTGTACCTCTTCAGGATGTCGCGCATAGGTGACATCTTCCCGGTGAATAGCATGAAAATCACTGCGTTTAAGCCAGCACGACGAGTATTTCCGCTGTTCGAGCAACGGAATGACATTGTCGTGTGTGTTGACGATCATACTGTCGGGATATGGGATGTTATTTTCAGTAAGAAGTTTTGTCATCCGTTCGCGTTCGGCATTTTCTATTCCATATGCGGAATTGACGGATTTACATCCTTCCGTTTCCCATTGTTGCAACCGGTGTATTGCCTGCCTGTTTCGCAACATGGTAAATACGCGTTCCGATTTTTTTTGCATTGAAAGAAAAGATTGTTCCGTGTAAACAGTTACCTCATATCCTTTTTCGCGAAGATAATCTGCCGTACCTGTAAATATTGCCGCATCGTTACCTATGTGATTAGGAGAAAAAATCGATGCACGCCGGATCCCTGTAATCGTTTTTTTTGTCATTTTTGTCTTTATTTGTTGTTTCCGGAGATGCTCCTGTTGAGTTCAGGAAGTCTTCAGCTTTACGGATATCTTCCGGATGATCGACATCAATTATTTTTGAAAATGGCCATGCTTTGAGTTTTAATCCGCATTTGACAAGTTGTCGCTGATAGTTGCGTAATCTTGACATTCCTTCTGCGACAGCGTCTCTCAGGATCGGCAAACATTTGTTGTTAAGGCCGTATATGCCTCCTGATATATAGTGTGAACCTGTGCAGTTCTCATCGTGAAAACCATGAATTGTCATGTGTTCGTCGGTTTCTACATAGAGCGGTTTCTCGTCTTCGATATAATCCGTGACAGCCATTAAACCATCTATGTCGGCATGTTTAAAAGCCCTGATATATTGCGCGAACTCCTCTTCGCGAAATATCGTATCGACGGTTGTAAGGCAAAAACGGGCGTTTCCGAGCGCCGGCGACAGTTCATAAAAGCTGTGCATCGAACTTGGGGTGCTTTTATGTATGATATTCAGTGGGACGGGTACCCGGAGCAGGCGGAGATGTTCGTATACTTCCCGCATTTCAAGGTTTACGATGACGTTTATGGATTCCGCATCGTTTGCCATGAAAATCCTGATAAGGCGGTCGATCATTCGTTCACCTCCGATACAAATCAATGGCTTGGGTGTAAATATACCTTCGTTCACTAATCGTGAACCTTCGCCGGCTGCAATAATAGCATAATTCATCTTATAATATCCGAATTTGAAGGCGTAAAAATACAAATATATTTGATTCCGTCAAAAAAATATATTTACTTTGCGTCGAATAGAGATTAGTTGTTAATGATTAATTGAATTTTTAATTTATTGGATTAATGTGCGTATGAAAAATAAGAAACATTCGTTGGTAGGAGATGGGTATTGGTTGCCGTTTGTCCTTATTACATTTTTTTTCTTTCTCTGGGGATTTACACGCGCAATACTGGATGTGTTGAATCCGTTTTTCCAGGAGACTTTTCAAATTAACAAGACGCAGGCGTCATGGATACAGTTTGTGACATATTTGGCTTATTTCCTGATGGCTGTTCCTGCCGGTATGCTGATTCGTAAGTTTGGTACGCGGCGTGGCGTCGTCGTCGGTCTTGTTGCTTTTGGGGGAGCGGCGCTGGCATTTGTGTTGAGCCGGTTTTTCGGGAATTTTATATTCAGATATTACCTGTTTCTACTTTTTGTCATAGGCTGTGGACTTGCATGCCTTGAAGTGGCGGCAAATCCTTATGTTACGCTGCTTGGCAGGCCGGAGACTGCCGCCAGCCGTATAAACAGAGCGCAATCGTTTAATGGGATGGGTTGTATATTCGGCTCTTTGCTCGGAGGTGTCTATTGTTTTTCGAGCGACACTCCGAATATCTCTGTGCCATATATATTTATCGGTATCGTCGTCCTTCTCATCGCCGCGCTGTTCTCGCGCGTTAAATTGCCGGAAATTGTTGTGGGCAGTAAAGATGATGGGACTCCGGCGGCTAAGTCTCGGAATCTTTTACGGCATCCGATGTTCATGTTCGGGCTTTTTGCTTTGTTTTGTTATGAGATTGCAGAGATTGCCATTAACTCATTCTTTATTAATTATGCGACGGAAAATCGTATGGCGGAATGGATTAATACGTTTATTATCGACGTATTTAATATGACGTTGAATCATAATCTTATATCCTCGATCGTTCTTTCCGCAGGTTTGTTTTTGTTTATGTGCGGTCGTTTTGCCGGCAGTTGGATAATGCGTTTTGTCCGTGCCGAGATCGTACTCCTTTGTTGTGCCGCGAGTACGGTACTGATGACGGCGCTGGTTGTTCTTGATCTTCATCTAGTCTCGTTCGTCGCGTCTGTTTTGATATTTCTTTTCGAATCGATTATGTTCCCGACGATTTTTGCGCTGTCGATAAAAGGGTTAGGGTCTCTTACACAAAAAGCGTCCGCCGTGCTTATGATGACGCCGATAGGCGGCGCTGCCGGCACGGTGTTGATGGGAATGGCTGCCGATTATCGGGATATGACGTTTTCATTTCTGACGCCTCTTTCGGCATTCGTCGTCATATTCGTTTATGCAGCGGTCGTTTGCCGGAGAAAGAAGGCGTAACAGGACATGTATCCTTATTTCTCAAAACATTTATGACGTCTTCCATGCAAGCCTGTACAGGCCCCGAACGTTCGATTTTGAGTGTGGACAGCGCCGCGGCAAAGTTCCCGGCTTCTTCTATGGATGCACCTTTTGCCCGCCGGTACAGATATCCGGCCATATAAGTGTCTCCACATCCGGTTGCATCTATAACTGCATTAGGCATATAAGCCGGTATGCGATAAAAACGGTGGCCGTCGTAGATCAGGGAGCCTGTGCTGCCGAATGTAAGGATCACTTCTTTTACTCCCCATTCGTAGAGTGTCTTTGCCGCTTTTTGCATCTCCTTATATCCCGTCAGTGCTTCCATCTCATATTCATTCGCTTTCAGGAAATGGATATATTGTAACGCTTCCCGTTTATTGTCCCAGTCGACGGCATAAACATGCGTATCGCGCACCTCCCGGAGATATCCCTGCGAATCTACCGATACACGGCCTTTACCTGCAAGATGACGGATTATATCCAATGGAAAATCATCGGCCAATAACGCACCGAGATGAAATATTTTCGCGTCAATGTCTTGTAATTGTTCGATATTGAAAGGGTCGGCTTTCGCCCTTACACGCTGTTTGCGTTCATTGGAATTTTCTCCGTATATATTTTCAAAATAGACGGAATGTTTACTGGGTAATATGGTTATATTCATCCCCTGCGACTGCATTTTTTCCGGCACATGGCGTTCCTGGTCGCCTACTGCGGTGACTAAAGTATAGTTTATATCGTTAAAATTATTCATTGCATGCGAAACGTAAAAAGACGTCCCGCCCGGCATCTGTATTGTTTTCTGTGGTGTTGTTATCTTGTCTAACGTGATGTGTCCGATACAGCATAATTCGTATTTCATCGTCTGTTTTTTTACGCAAAAATAAAAAACTATCCGATAACGAAACAAGATCTTAACATTTTTGACTATTAATAACCGATAATTGACTATTGCGGCTTAATAGCAGGATTATGGTCAGTTCCTTGAAACAGCCCCGACCCATAAACGAAAAAAAAGAAATGAAGCAATCCGGGCCACTCGGTGGTCATCCGGATTGCTTCGCATCTCAATGGCGGGAGATTTGTCTCCTATTGCAGCGGGTCAAACGTACCGTTGTCCCAGCCCTGTGTCTGTTCTAATTTGGAGTTGGTAACCAAATCGTTGCTGTGAAGAGGATAGAAATAGTAGTTTTCGGGGAAATTCAATACGTTTACCCTGTCTTCACCGGCAATGTCGACAACGTCGGTAAAATACAGGTCATACTGATTTTCGAAGTCCGTTTCCATATTTTTGTAGGCGGCAAATTCCTCTTCCGTCATTTTCAGCGTGGCCAGACGACCTTCACGACGCATGCCGTTTAGCTCCTGTAACATCCTTCGGCGACGTAAATCCCACAAGCGCTTGTTTTCGAAAGCAAACTCTATCTGTCGTTCGAGCATGATAGCGCGTGTCATTTCGGCTTTCGACATGCCGGCTTTCAAGCCATACATATTGCTTGCACCGGCGGTGATGCCTGCACGCGCGCGAATCTGTTTCAATACGGAGTAAGCCTCGTCGTTGTTGCCGAGTTCGGCGGCACATTCCGCGTAATTCATCAGCGTTTCGGCGAAGCGGATTTCAATCCAGTCCGCACTGTTTCGTCCTATATAAGCCTGATATTCGGTTGAGGCAGGATTGATCGCTTTACGGCAATACAGATGCGTACTCGAAGGATTGTCGCAAGGTTCGGGAGGATAAGTCCAGAGGCGTTCTTCGATATTTTCGTATTGCGCCCACGTGCAACTGTTCCATGCGATGGTCTGCGTAAAACGCGGGTCGCGGTTTTTCCAGAAAAACACATCGTCGTATAGAGTCGATTCGGAGATCGGTTCGCCGGTTATCATCGGGAAAGCCTTAGCCATTTGCCAGGTCGGTTTGTTCCATCCGTCCATCCCGGTCGAGCGTGTCGGCTGACGGGTGCCTGCTTCCCATGAATGTCCGAGATTAGGTTCCTGATAACGTTTTACAAAAATGACCTCTTTGTTCATCTCATCAAACCAAAGGCGGTAGAAATCGTCATACAAACCGTAGCCATTCGCTTCTAATTTTTCCTTTGCTTCTTTGTTGGCGTTGTAAGCCGCCGTCCACCTGCTCTGGTCGCTGTCAGGATTGAACTGCGGACTTGCCCAGTAGAGCAATACCCGTCCTTTCAGCGCAAGCGCCGCCGCTTTGGAAAGACGTCCGGCATCGACACCTGACCATGAATACGGGAAATTTTCGACGGCGATAGCGTTGTCCAGATCCTGAACGATAAATTGGATACATTCCGAAGTTTTATTGCGCGGCGTCAATAAATCGTCCGACAGATTCCAGACGGTACTGACTATCGGGACGCCTCCGTAGTTGCGCGTCAGGTCGAAATAAATCCATGCACGCATAACCAAGGCTTGAGCGCTGTACAGGTCTTTTGTTTCCTGGTTGAGCGAACCTGCGGCAAGATTTTCGAGGAACATATTTATTCTGCGGATATTTTTGTACGGGTCTTCCAGCGAACCGAAATCATCCGAACTTGCCTGTCCCCATGGATATTTTGGAGTACGGTCGGGGCCAGCTTCGTCGCATTTTTCGGCGTTTCCGGCATCCCAGCCCGGGACAATGTCACGATGCAGTTTGTCCAAAACCATTAAAGTAAATTGGGCATTGTCGTATACGGTTTTATCCGACATCGAACCCAAATCGTTTTTATCCAGTACATCGGAGCAGTTTGTGCATAACAACATACACAAAACAATTGTCAGTATATTATATTCTATCTTTTTCATCATTTTCTATTTTGCGGATTAAAAACTAAAATTCAGACCTAAAGAAATGCTTTTCATCGGCGGATAGCGCGTAATGTTTCCATTGCCCACCGCTACTCCGCTGTTAATACCCAGTTCGGGGTCGAAATCCTTAATGTGGTCCACCAGAAGGAAGGGATTCGTTGCCGTCAGCAGCGCTTTTGCCTGCGAAATGTTCATTTTCGACAAGAATGATTTGGGGAGCGAATACGAGAGGTTGATGTTCTTTAAACGAAGGAACGAGCCGTTCTTTACCCAGAATGAAGAGGCTGGCATATCGCCCCACATGTAACGGCTCGATTCTGCACGGGGATATTTGGCATTGGGGTTTTCCGGCGTCCAGTGGTCGTTCCAGAAAGCGTAGTTTTTAAAGTTTGTACCGCCCGATACTTTCCGTTGTTCGTAGATCACCTCGTGTCCGGCGAAGCCCTGGAAAAGTACTTCCAAAGATAGATTTTTCCATTCGGCGCCAAGGTATATACCGTAGCTCACCGGAGGTAAAGTGTGCTTTATGATCCAGTCCTGGTCTTCTGCTGTAATTTTACCATCGGGTTCATCGCCGGTAACTCCGCGAAGATCCTTATAGTTCAACATGCCGAGTTGCGGAGTATCGCCGTTGATCGTATATCCTTCGGGCAGTGCATCCAGGTCGGCTTGTGTACGGATGATATCCGAATAGACATATCCCCATCCGCGATCAAGATTCAACCCCTTTTTCGATTGATAAGGACGAATATTTTCCGCCTCGTCCAATTCCACATATTCATTGGTTGCATATGCAATGTTTCCGCCTATATGCCAAGCGAAATCATTGCCGATCCGGTTGGTATAAGCAAGCTCCAGTTCATAGCCGTGCGAATCGACTACTCCGTAGTTTTCTGCCGGCATGATGCCGCCGAAAGTGACGGGCATAATTCTGGCGCGACTGCCTAAAACATCGTATGTATGCTTGTAGAAAAGGTTCAATGATGCGGTCAAACGATTGTTGAGGAAGGCCAAATCCAGTCCGCCGTCGTAGGTCAGCGATTTTTCCCATGTGATTTCGGGATTGGCAATCACGCCGGCCTGCAATCCGCTTGCCGCTCCGCCGTATTCCGCTCCGTCGGCGAAAGCGTAAGTTGACATCCACTGCCAGCCGTCCGCAACGCCGTCGCCGTTGACGTCGACAAAGTCATTTCCCAGCAATCCGACCGAACCTCTCAGCTTCAACATATTGATGAACGAAACATTATCCTTGAAGAAGTTTTCTTCCGAAATGCGCCACGCCGCCGAAGCCGAAGGGAAAAATCCCCAGCGACGACTGGGGGCGAATTTCACTGAGCCGTCGTAACGAGCCGACAGTTCCAGCAGATATTTATTGTCATATCCATAGTGAATACGTCCGGCGTATGATTGCCGTCCGTCTTCGGAGCCGTTGCCGTCGACGCCAAAATCGGCGGTGTTTTTACTTCCGGCAGGGAACTGGTCGATCGCCGTGTTGATGAAATTCTTTGTCGATGCGCTGAACCAGTCCGATGTGCCTTCCGACTGTTCATAGATAAGTACTGCGTTGACGCTGTGTTTGCCGAATGTCCGGTCGTAATTCACGAACGCATTGAATTGATAGCTGTCGCTGTTGTTATATTGTTCATACAGCAGGTTCCCGTCGCTTCCCCGGGTCCATGTTGCGCCCGTCGGTTCGTCGGTAACAATATGCCCATGCTCTCCGGTTGTTTTGAAAAGATACAATGTTTGTGGAATATTGAACCTTTTGGTAAACTGTTGCCGGTTGTAGAGGTTGTACTGCGCTTTGAGGCTTAATCCCTCTACCGCCGCTACATTGTATTGCAGCGCAATGTTGGCTTCCTGATTGGTATATTTCCTGTTGTTATATACCTCTCCGCCCCGATTGATTACTTCCATGATGTGCGCAGTCTGCGCAAAAGCGGCAGGACGTACCGGCAAACCGTTAATATACGGCGGGAAAAACGCGGAGGTCAGTGTAAGGAACGAGCTCCATGTATCGTCCATACCGTCTCTGTCCTGGTCGTTCACCCAATATGGTTTATGGTCTTTGCGGTTATCCAGATTCAGATTCAGTGATGCAATCAGGTTTTTGGTAATATTAGCTTCAATATTTCCACGGAGTGTGTATTTGTTGAAGGTCATATTATCGAATCCGCCGGTTTCGTAATACTCCGAGCCTCCGATGAAATAGCGGACATGCTGGTTTCCGCCACTCACGTTTACTGCATGTTGCGTGAGCATCGGATTTCGCCATGCTTCGTCGATCCAGTTATACGAATGAGTTTTGTAATACTCCAGTTCGTCGTTAGTAAACCAGTTGGCATTGGTCGCATCCGCGCCGCCGACCCTCAGTCCGTCGTTGATGAACGTGGCATGTTCGTAAGCGTTCTGCATCGTCGGGATACGCGTCGCGTCGGAAAGGCCGACCGAGCCGTTGTAGGTGATCACCGGTTTCCCTTCGCGTCCCTTTCTGGTTGTCACCAGCACGACGCCGTTTGCCGAACGCGAGCCGTAGATAGCCGTCGAAGCGGCGTCTTTCAGGATAGAGATATTCTCCACATCGTTGGCATCGATTCCGTCGAACGCGAACTTATCTCTCACCACGCCGTCGATGACATACAGAGGATCGGCATTGTTCCAAGTACCTTTCGACCGGATCACGATAGCCGAACTGTTACCCGGTCGCCCGCCCATTCCGCCGGAGATATACACGCCCGCAAGCCGGCCTCCCAAGGCGTTCGACAGGTTGCTTGCCGGAATGTTGCCGAGTTCCTCCACTTTCAACGTCGCCACCGAGCCTGTCAGGTTAACCTTCTTCTGTATGCCGTAGCCCACGGCCACCACTTCGTCTAAGCTCTGTGCATCATCCTTTAAGGTGACTTGCAGATGGGTTTGGTTTCCGACCGCGACTTCCTGCGTGATGTATCCGATATAAGATATTCGCAGCACGGCGTTCTCCTGCACGCTGATCGAAAAATTCCCTTCAGCATCGGTCACCGTCCCGTTGGTGGCAACACCTTTCTCCACGACATTGGCGCCGATAAGCGGCTCGCCGGCAGGGTCGACTACCGTGCCGGTGATATTCGTTTTGACTTGTTCGGGTTCGGGTTCGGGCGATGCCTCCCGGCGGGCGATGTAGATCTGCCGCCCGTCAATTGTATATACATTATCCGTGTTCTTAAACAGCCGGTCAAGGATCTTGTCGATCGTCAGGTCCTTTACATGGATGCGTACTTTCCTGTTTTCATCTACTGCATTTGTGTAATAGAAGAAAACAAATTCACTATTACGCTCAATTTCGTTAAACACTTCCCGCACGGTTTTGTTGTTTATGTCCAGCGATAAAAGCATTTCCTGCGAATAACTGCTGTGAGCGCTCGCTATACTTATTCCCGTTATCAGGAAAAATACGGACAGTCTCATGATTCTTGTTAGTTTCTCAAGTTTGACATTTTTTATGTCATTAATTATTTTTTTTGTCATACTTTTGCATTGATTTTAAGTTATACTGAATGATATTTTAAGACTTAAAGTCGATTTGACCGGAGAACAGCCCCTCTGTTTTCCGGTTTTTTATGTTTGTTTCATGATGTGTTTTCCATAGGCTAATTGGTTTTAAGGGTTAGTATAAGTGAAAAGTCTCGTTATTTTCTTTGCGGCAGCGTACCGGCGCCGTGTTCGACAGTCCGTTCAGTACCCGTTCCGCATCGTTTTTCAAATCTAATTTTCCGGTGAACTGCATCTCGCCCACTTCGGGCGTGAAATGAATCGTCACACCATAGTAGTGTGCCAGCCGTTTCAGTATCAGGGCAAGTTTTTCATCTTTGTACAGGAAAATACCGTCTTTCCATGAGATGTAATTTTCTGCTTCTACATTGTGCAATTGCGTTTCCGTACCGGAGACCCGGAACAGTTGATTCGGTGTCATTTCTATACTCTGCCCGGCCAGCGTTCCGGCCTTAACGGACACAG
Organism: Tannerella sp.; assembly: GCA_031258835.1. Classification (GTDB taxonomy): domain Bacteria; phylum Bacteroidota; class Bacteroidia; order Bacteroidales; family Tannerellaceae; genus Tannerella. The sequence goes on along the minus strand of JAIRMH010000277.1, from coordinate 2,409 downwards.
CCCCCGTCACCAGCACAACTGTCTGTGAAGGTTCGTCATCGTAGGCTGATACATTGAACGACGTTCCCAGCACCCGTATTTCCATCTGTCTGGTTTTTACCGTAAAGGGACTGTCTGCATCGGGTGTTATTTCCAAGTAGGCTTCGCCTTCCAGATATATTTCCCGTTTCTTTCCGTCGAAAACGGGCGGATATACTACCCTCGAAGATGCGTTCAGCCACAGTTTGCTGCCATCGCTCAAAGTCAGCGACGTATGCCGTCCCTGCGGCACGATCACCTGGTTGTACGTTGCCTGCGCTTCCGGCTTACCGGTCGGTGATACGACCTGCAAATTGACTTCCGCTTCCCCTTTCTCATTGTATTTTATTTCGGCTGTTTTTTCTTTTAGCATCATGCGTTCTTCTCCGGAAAAGACAATTTGGATATCTTTGCCTATGCTGTCGGGGCGGGCAACGTCTTCAATCTTTTGGGGTATAATGGCGGTTGCCGACTCCATGACGTTCGCCGGAGTCAATAAATGAAATACAAACCATCCCGCCAGCGCTAATACGCAAGCTGCCGCCAACGAAAGATATAAATGTCTGCGACGGTTGGATTTGGAACAGACGGACGCCGTCAGGATATTCGCCCACATGTCGCCCGTTTCCTCCTTCGTCAACTGTCTGTCGGATTGCCGGAACGAACGGATGCAGTAGCTTGCCAGCTCATAATCTTCCTCTGTGACGCGTCCTTTCTGCCGTAACGCAGCCCAATACGCCTCGCTTTCGGCTGTCGGACTATTTACGGAGGAGATAAAATATTCATCTTCCAATAAGTCGGCAATCGTATATTTCGTGTTTTCTTTCATTCTTTCAAATTTCGCTTTTATATTAAAGACAATCTATTTTTTTGTTGTACTCACTTTCCCGTTTTTTTTAACTTTCGTCAGTGGCGGTGTTGCGGATTTTCAGTATCGTACGGTGAATGAGATTCCTTACCGACTGGTAATTCATCTGCATCAACCGGCATATTTCTTCATACGAAAGTTCTTCTGCAAAACGGTAGTACAGCGCTTCCTGTTGACGGGGCGTGAGATTTCTCATCATCCGGGCAATCCGTTTCTTTCGTTCATACAGTTGTTCCGTCAGTTGTTCCGTCTCAATCAGTTGTGATTCCGCCGAAAGTTCAACATGAAAAATGGGGTCGAGCGCGTCGATCCGGTCATAGTCGGCATCCTTTTTTAATGTGTTGAACAGGATGTTTTTCAGGGAATGATAAAGATATACCCTGACATTCTCGACCGCCGGCAGGCGCTTGCGGGTCGCATACAGTTTCACGAACAAATCCTGCACGCAGTCTTTCACCCGTTCGCTGTCGGAGGTAAAGTGCAGGCCGTAGTCGTAGAGTTGATTTACATACATTGTGTACAGCAAACCAAACGCTTCGTTATCTCCCGTCAGGAAACTGTTCCACAGTTCTCGTCCGTGTGTTTCATCTTGTTTGTTCATCATAAGTCATCTTTATATCAGTTCTCCGAATATCAGTTCTCCGACGATAGAACTGCATTTTAGGCGTGTCAAATGTACATGAATTTTTTCAATCTAGTACCATGATTGTCCGTTATATTGGGAACTGCTTTGGTCGTATTTCAGGTCTTTCAACATGGATGAATTTGCCGAGATAGAAAAGGAGTAGGATTTGAGAGGTCCCATCGGAATAATACTTGCCGACATCTGGAAACAGTGCATACTTCGTGATAAGTTGCATCTCACGCCTACGATTTTATTATTGTCGAAGTCATAAGTGCCGCTGAATGTGATGCGCCAGTTTTTCGTGGGTTGTATGTTTCCGTTGAAACTAAAGGAGTGTGTGAGTTTACGGTTGTATTCGAGTTTGTCGGGGTTGAAATCCGCATAAGAAAATGACAGGTTATAGTTGAACGACAGGCTCCATGGAATAGTTGCATTGTAGTATCCGTCTTCATCATATTCGCCTTCTGTTTTTTTCTTCCTGTTAAGACGGCTTCCATCTTCGTTGTTTTGCATCTCTGTCATCATCTCGTCATCGGAAGCGTAGGGATCGTCCTCTTCGGATCCCATCATATCGTCATCATCATCCGATGCCCGGTTTCTTTTGTTTTTTTTCTCATCGTCACCTTTTCCGAACCATTTTTTAAATGTGTCGTTACTAAATGTATAGGAAAAACTTGTCCCGGTAGATCGGAGTCGTCCGATGCCTTTGCCAACGCTCCATCTTGGTTTGTCTATTTTATAGGGTTGTCCTCTTTCATTAACAGCATAAGTGTACGTATCGAATACGGCGTTAAGATTGAGTGTGTAGCTTTTTGTCAGTTTAAGGCGCAGACTTGCGTTCATGTCGCTCCACCGTAGGGAATCTGCGGCGAGATTATAATTCATGCTTGTCGAAAAA
>JAIRMH010000246.1 GCA_031258835.1 Tannerella sp. | reverse complement strand
ACTATAACACCAACAATTCTTTGCAATATTCTATTCCGTAAACTTGTTAAATCAATTATGAGTGGAAGAACGCTTTTTTGCATAAACCAAATTAAAAGACCAATTACTACCACACAAATTCCACACGTGGCTAATAAATAATATTTTATTGCACTTGAATCGAACAAGAGCAACGCAGTTATACTAAGAAATGCAAGCAACGACAGTCTCCATATTATAACTTTTGATAAATATCTATTTTTTTTCATACTATTTCTTTTAATAGGATTATCTCGAAAAACTTATAGTACACCTCTCTGCTCATCAGTATAAACTTCATCACCAATTTCTCCTGCTCCTGCAGCATATGCACAAACGAGAGAGGCTTGCTGCAAATTAAAATCATTCGTTTTTTCACTGTTGATTCCTTGCATCACTCCCAGTGACATAACCATTGCCACTAACATTCCTGATGTCGCTTTTTTATTAATAGCTTTCATAGAACAAATATATTTAAAGTTTAAATGATACGTTTTAAATAATACGTCCATACTTTTTGCACAGTGGACGTGCCATGTCCGTGTCGGCTGTTATTTCTTCATGCCCGTCTCAGCACGCTCTCCCAGTGTCAAAAATTACGCAAATTCTTTAGACGGCGCTACCCTGAAGAGACGATAGCGCCGCCATGGTGGGCATTTTTTCTTTCGTCCGCAAAATTTCCTCCACCCACTTTACCACTTCGCCGTATTCCTCTCTTTCATTCGGCATTTTCGCAAAAGTATTTAGGATATAACTTGGGAAGCGTCCCTGCGCAACAGGATATATGCCCATATCCACATGATACTGTAATGACCGGAAAATGGTATTCCATCCTTCGGGTAACGTTCGGTATACAGCGTATTTGCATGCCCGATTACCTATTGACACAATGCCTGATGCGTAGACATTCATCCCGCACACACTTATAAAAAAAACGAAACAACTATATAACTTTTCTCTAATCATACCTTCTCATCTTTCAAAATGTATACTGTTTTAATATAATCCGGTTGCAAAGCTAAATTACTCTATCTTAAAATCCAAACAAATCAACAAGTTTTTTTAAAAACTCAGATTCAACTATCCAATACAACAAAGATTGATAATTGAATCTCCTTCTGCAAGAAATAAAAACATGCACGGTATATAAGAAAAGAGCCGGCTTTTTTAGCCGACTCTTTAAGATTTGTTTAGAATAAATATCCCCATCCTATCCGAAAACGCACGTGCTGTTCATTATTTCCCGGATGGATATCCGTAATAGATATTTGCCAGGCGACATTTATCAGGTGTTTCTTTTTAATTTCCAGTCCGATTCCTATATTGGATCCAATATCAAACCGATTGTAATCATCATCAAAAGACGCATATTCCTCATCGGCGCCATCCCACTTGTATGTTTTTTGTCCAAACAGTCCGTATCTGAAATAAGGACCTGCATCCAATATCAGACGGTTTTGTTTGATGGGAATACGACATGAAAAATTCACCGGAACATCCAAAAAATACATGTCTACTTTATAATCGCTTATGTCAAATCCTAAGAAGTTTCGGTTGTCTTCAGTCCAGCCGCCCGAAGTAAACAGCAACCCTGACTGAAGATACCATATATCGGAGAACTTTTTCAAATCATACGTTACGCCGACATGAAATCCTGATTTAAAATTCGCACTACGACCTTCTGCCGTCATGGTAGCGCTGGCATCATATCCGACAGCAACTCCCCATTGGGCATGAATTTTACTTAATGGAATCACACATAACACTGCTGTTATAAAAAATATCTTTCTCATTTTTTTTATTTTTTCACTTCTTTACTATTTTCATTCCCTGCCATTCGTTACTGAACTTGGCACATATGTATGCCTCTCCAACATCTAACGTTGGACAACTTAATTCATAAGTCTCTTTTAATGATTTTAATATAGATGTAATAAGGGAGTTAGGATTGTATACTATCTGGAGTTTAAGCTGCCCGGAAAAGACGTGTACATACCTTTCCTCACCATATTTTTTTACATCTGCGTTTTTAATATACAAATAAAGGCTCGGCTCGGTTACAACCAAAAGGGCTTGCGCCTGGTCTATTTCATTTTTATCTTCTTGGCTGGTACAATAATTCTTCAGGGCATTAAAGGCTATTTTAGCTGCCTGGCTGTATTCTCTTTCCCATTCTTTTGCTTTATATCCCGGAATTACCAGCGTTTTTACATTAATCCTGTTCATTCCCGGAATATCCATATATTGAGGCGGAAGCGGCAATACATTTGATGTACTTTTTAGCAAATCCTTAAATGAAGCGTCCGGTTTTGTAACCAGAACTACATCTCGCCAGCCGACCCTTAATTCGTCAGATGGAGTTTTGCTCCAACCTATCCAGTTCTTTTTGTCAGTCCAACCTTCAACCCCACTTTCTACATATACCCCATAATTATAGCTGTAAAAACTGCCCCTCATACGCCTGTTATCAGTATGTTCATAATAGAGCGTATGATCTTTCTTGGCGCCGATTATGCTTTGTATCCATTCGCCAACAACAGTATGCCTGTCGGCCTCAAATGTGGTAAACGAACTGAAATTAGGCTCCGATCCATAGGAACGTAATGCAACAGTATTCTTATTATCAGGAACATATTCATAATAATTTACGTTTGATGAATACTTTTTGTACGTATCATAATAATAAATATCCGGCTCTACCTGATAATAATCATCTTCTATCAAATAGCCTTTCAAACTGCTATTTGAAGCGTACAACACATTAAACCTTGCTTCTTTTTCTTTCTTGAACTTATACGTCCCATGAGGGGTAACTTTTACGATGTACCCTCCGACTTCCAGTTCTCCCTTGCTGTTGAACAGCTTGGCAAAGTTTTCATTAGGAATCAGAGTGTCATATCCGAGAACATGGTAATAATCTTTATCCTCGGCATCATCCGAAACGGAATAAATTCTCAATTCATTCTCAGACATGTTTGTGAGTAAATCGTTAAAATTCTCATTCTGTACAAGTTATGCTTCTCCGTTAATTGCCGACAAAAGTTGGTCTTCGTCTCCAAAGATTAACCTTTCATTGGGGGGCACATTTGCTTTTTCTTCGTTTGAACCAGTTAGCAGTTCATTCGTACACGACATTGCGAGAACAGACGATAAAAGCGTCATCGCAATAAAACCTTTTGTTTTTAAATATAAATGCTTCATTGTTTTACATTTTTTTTAATGATTAAGTTTTAAAATATCGCCGCAAAGATACATGACTATTTTGAAATCTCCAGACGAATGAAAAAAAAAATTGGGGAACGCAGATTCAACTATCCAATGCAACAAAATTACTAATACGCTCAAAGAACTGCTTTTTGGGCGTGTCAAAGTCGAGATTTCTTAAATCCGGCAATTCACTTCTTTGTGGATGAAGGTAATCGTCGTTTCGAATTACAACCTCATGTCGCAGCAAAGATTTACGGACGTCAATGATCCGCTGGTTCCGGCTTCCCCTGAACGGTAAGCCTTCGCTGCGAAAAGATTTTATATACCGACCGTCGACTAACACATCTATAAACGGAAGTATCTGCGACAATCGTCCGGATTTAATGATTTGTTCATACAAAAAACCCGTATAACACCATATATTTTTCCCGGTTCTCTTTTTAATATGCCGGGCAAGATCGGTAAATCCTTCGAGTTGTACCAATGGGTCGCCTCCGGTAAACGTTACGTTCGAAAATTCATTTTCGTCGATGATTTCCAGTAACGCGCTTATTGAATATAACGAGCCGTTCTTAATATCCCAAGACTGCGGATTATGGCAACCCGAACATTGATGAATGCATCCGGCAGCGTAGATGGCCGTCCGGAATCCGGGACCATCTACGGTCGTGTCGCGTACGATATTCAATATGGAAAGGCTATTCATGAATCACGCGATCATTTAGTTCCGCTAATTTAGCGCTGTTCCAGCGATCGGTTGTGCCGACTAGATAACCTGTTATCCGCTGCAGACGGTCTATGTCGGCACTACCGCACCGGGGACATTCGGTCATCTGAGAAGCTGCGTTCTCATATCCGCATGCCAAACAACGGTTGCGGTTATGATTGACGGAGACATAGCCCATATTATGTTTGTCCATCATATCGACAACGGTCATGATCGCTTGAGGGTTATGTGTTGCATCACCGTCAATCTCGACATAGAAAATATGTCCTCCACGCGTCAGGTCGTGATAAGGAGCTTCTATTTTCGCCTTATGATGAGCGCTACAGGGATAATAGACGGGGATATGATTCGAATTTGTGTAATATTCCTTGTCGGTTATCCCCTTGATAAGTCCGAAATCTTTTTGGTCGCGACGGGTAAAACGTCCGGAAAGCCCTTCGGCGGGCGTAGCAAGCACGCTGTAATTATGCCGGTATTTCTCAGCAAATTCATTCACCTTATCACGCATATAAGTGACGATCTCTAAGCCAAGCCTCTGCGCTTCGTCGTCTTCTCCGTGATGTTTCCCTGTAAGTGCGACTAACGCTTCGGCAAGTCCGATGAATCCGACGCCCAACGTGCCCTGGTCCATCACTTTTTCTATTGTATTCTCTCCCTTGAGTTGCTCGCATCCTTCCCACAGTACCGACATCAATAGCGGGAACTGCTTCGGTGCCGCCGTTTTTTGAAATTCGAAACGCCGATGCAATTGAAGGGCTGTCAGTTCGAGCAGCTGTTCCAGTTTCCGGTAAAAACAGTCAATACGCTCTTTTTCTTTTTCAATATTTATACATTCCAGCGCAATTCGCACCAAATTCAGGGTCGAAAACGAAAGATTCCCGCGTCCGATAGATGTTTTCCTTCCGAAGCGGTTTTCAAACACCCGCGTACGGCAACCCATCGTCGCCACCTCGTGTTCAAAGCGACGCGGATCGTCGGCGTCCCAATCCTCATGACGGTTAAATGTGGCATCCAGATTCAGAAAATTAGGGAAGAATCGGCGGGCGCTCACTTTGCAGGCCAGCAGATAGAGATCATAATTGCGATCTTCAGGCAGATAACTTACTCCCCGTTTCTTTTTCCAAATCTGTATCGGGAAAATAGCCGTCACTCCGCTACCTACGCCGTTGTAAGTCGTAAGCAATAATTCCCGTATTACACAACGTCCTTCCGAAGAGGTGTCGGTACCATAATTGATGGAACTGAACACCACCTGATTTCCTCCGCGCGAATGAATGGTATTCATATTATGGATAAAGGCCTCCATAGATTGATGCACACGATTCACTGTTCGATTTATCGCATGCTGTACGATCCGCGCTTCGCCCTGCAATTCGCCTAATTTCTTCTGTAAATAGTCATCGATCCGGACTTCATACAGATGTTTGTAATCCTGTCCGTTAAGTTGTTCCAACAACTTTATTTCTTCTATAAAACTTCGCCTTACGAAAGGAGCCAGATAGAAGTCAAACGCCGGGATCGCTTGACCGCCATGCATCTCGTTTTGTGCTGTCTCAAGCGATATACATCCCAGCATACTGGCCGTTTCGATTCGTTTGGCCGGTCTGGATTCTCCGTGCCCTGCGTTAAATCCGTTCTGCAATATCTTATCTAACGGATGTTGCACGCACGTGAGACTTTTGGTCGGATAATAGTCCTTATCATGCACATGCAGGTAGTTCAGGCGTATTGCCTCTTTCACTTCCGGCAATAGCAGATAATCGTCTACAAACGGCTTTGTCGATTCGCTGGCGAACTTCATCATCATGCCGGCAGGAGTATCCGCGTTCATATTCGCATTCTCGCGGGTCACATCGTTCGACTTGGTTTCGATGATTTCGAGGAATATATCGCGCGTTTTCGCTTTTCGGGCGATACTGCGCTTATCGCGATAAGCGATATATTTTTTAGCGACCTCCTTACGGGGGCTTTTCATCAACTCCAGTTCCACCATGTCCTGTATCTGTTCGACCGTCATCTGCTCGTCGCCCTGACATGAAATATAATCCGTAATGCGCCTTATCATAGTTGCATCTTCACCTCGTTCCGTGTGCAACATCGCTTTACGGATAGCCGCCATAATCTTCTCTTCATTGAAACCGACTACACGCCCGTCTCTTTTAACTACTGTCTGAATCATATCTATACTATATTCAAAAATACTACCGAAAAGAGTAATAATACACAAATAATATATTCCTAATTATGAAACTTGTGCAATTTGGACATTACCCGGATTCCACCGGCATCTCCTTTTCGTCCGTTCAAAAGTGGAAGTATATTGGCGACAAAGATAAATAATTACTATAAAACAATCTACCAAAAAGGAAATTATTTTTTTCAACACACCATTAAAATTCTCCATTATTTTTTATAAAATGCTATTTTATAGACATTTACAAAAATAACGAACCGGAAAAATTTCCAAAAATAAAAATTCATACGACAACCAGGCTCCAACATCCTTTCTCTGTATTGGTTTTCCGATCATAACCGATTCCTGCGATCCGTATCATTTCAGATCATGTCCTTCCCTTAGGGAGCGAAACAAATAAAATATAGCGCTTTCCCGACATATCGTATGGATAGCGCCACAACGTATACCCGCATTTACTGCTGTTCCCGGTAATCTTTACGTAACGAGACGGTTGTTTCCGTCGGGAAATCTGCAGGAACAGGCTGTGTTACTTTACCTGTCGCCGCCCATTCCGCGCCACGGAGGAGCGTAACCTGAAAGCCTGCGCATTGCATAGCCGTATTATCTTCCGGCGTTTTCCCCGCATGTCCTAATGCCGTATGAAATATACGCGCCTTACCATAATCGACGGTAAAGATCAAAAGTTCATCACGGCCCGAACCGCCTGTATCCGGGGCGGAATAAGCCCAGTACAACACATCTTTTACTTTCCCCGGCCCGCGCATGCGATCATACAGTTCGTCCTTCGCATGGCGCCATTTTTCCGGTAATCCTTTCGTGACGGGATGTTCCCTGTTTCCGCTGTTAAGCGTAAACTCATGCTGCATGCCATGCGAACCTCCGGGACCAGGAGATTCATCATACACAAGCTCGCCTTCTTTCAGATAAATATAAGGTCCGTCGTTCTCGTTACGTCCTTCCCATCCGCCGAAACCCAACATCTCATTAAACTCCTTCCATCCCCTGAAAGCATTATCCGCAGCATGATAGATAACAACTCCGCCGCCGTTCCGTACATAGTCCATAAAAACTTTGTCAGTCCCTTCCGGCCAACGGTCGCCGTTATAATCGAGAACCACTAATTGATATGCGGCAAAATCGGGTTTAAAGTCGCTCATATCCTCTCCTTTTGCAGGAGACTGCGCTATATCTACCGTAAAAAGTCCGGAGTTTTCAAGTATCCGCTTGATAACTACATGACTGACTTGCCACGCATGGTTATTCTGTCCCGTAACAATCAGCGTTTTTATCGGCTCGCTCTTTTGCGAACAACCGAAAATACAGAATAAAAATAACAATACCGAACAAATAAGGATTCTCGTCTTCATAAATAATTGGCGTTTTAATGTACATCCGGCGCTAACTTTCCCATTTTGGGCGGCACATATTTTGTTGCAAAATCTTTAATGTTGCCCAAATGTAATTCTTCCGGCATTAATGAAAGGTCGGAAACAAGAAATTCATCCCATTTGTATTCTTTACCCGTATAGGCCGATTCACGTCCCATCGCTCCGGTCAGGGAAGAGACGACAAGCGTTTCAGCTTCCAGCGTCAACGGCTGTCCCGAACGGATATGGTTAATCAAATCCATGTGTTCCAGCACGTAGGGATCCCTTTGTTTATATTTCTCCTTCTCGGCATCGAAATCATATTTCCAGACAAGATTCCCGTCATTATCCACGATAGACATGTCTTTACTTGTCCAAATACCTTTCGTTCCTATAATCGTTTCGCTGATGTCGTTGTCGCAACCCTCAATCTGACGTGCCTGCGCGTTTACCCTTACGCCACCTTCGTATACAATATCGAGGCAAAAATTATCAAAGATATCTCCCGTACGGCGTTGCAGTTGCGAACCCATACCCACGACCGAGACCGGTTTAAGATGCGAGAACCAGGTAAATACGTCAATATTATGAACCAACTGGTCAATCACATGGTCGCCGCAAAGCCAGTTCCAACTGAAAAAGTCGCGTAACATATATTCCATATCTGTCCATTCGGGACGACGTTTGTAATAGGTCATCGCTCCCTGGTTCCATTTAACGACGCCGCCGGTGATCGTTCCGATCATACCTTCGCGCACCCTTCTATACGATTCGATATAAGAGCGTTGGTGATGCCGTTGCGCGCCTGTCTGCAGGCAAAGGCCTTTTGCTTGCGCCTGTTTAACGGCGACGCTAAAAGTGCGGCAACTGACCGGATCTATTCCTGCCGCTTTTTCACAAAAAACGTGTTTTCCCTGTTCTATGGCATACTTTGTCTGGATAGCATGGAAGATGGAGGGTGTGGTGACGATCACCAGATCGACGTCGGGGTCTTCGCAAATTTTCTTATACGCTTCAAATCCATAATGTATCTTATTATCGGATACTTCAATATTCCTTTTTTCACGAAGATATTTCCGTAGCCTTTCCAGTCGGTCTTCAAAGATATCAGCCATGGCGACGACCGTAATGTCATCGGCTGCATCCAGAAAATTACCAATCGCTCCCGAACCGCGACTTCCGCAACCGACAATGCCGGCGCGTATTTTTTTACCGTCGATCGCTTTATCGCCCGTTTCCGGGATGTATACCGGGATGTCGGACTGAAGCGGTCGATATTTTTCCTCGCTCTTGCACGATGATACGATACTGCCCGTTCCGGCAACTCCACCGACGGCTCCGGCAGCGCCAAGCAATGTAGAACGGGTAACAAATTCTCTTCTTGAAATTTTTTCTTTCGACATAGTTATTATAATTTTAAATTTTAAATTTTGAATTTTGAATTATTTGAAAATCTAATTTTATTTTTTCTCAAATGCGGCATCGAAAGCTACATTTGAAGGTTTAAAGTCTATTTTCTTAACAAACTGCAGGGATTCGGCGGCGCCATGTTCCCTGTCCATACCGTTATCTTCCCATTCCACAGACAGCGGACCCTGGTACTCGATTCTGTTCAGCGCCCTGATAATTGCTTCAAAATTAATTTTTCCACGTCCCATACTGCGGAAATCCCAGAAGCGGTCGCGGTGTCCGAACGGAAGGTGTCCGCCAAACACGCCGGCGCGGGTCGGCACATCCGACCACCACACATCTTTCATATGAACATGAACTATACGATCGGCAAAAGTTTCGATAAAAGCGACATAATCCACACCCTGATATCCCATGTGGCTTGGATCGTAATTAAATCCGAAAGCCGAATGATAATCAAGCGCTTCCAAAAGGGTCTGTGCAGATGAAGTGTCAAATGCGATCTCCGTAGGATGAACCTCCAGTGCAAATTTCACACCATTCTTCAGATAAGAATCAAGAATCGGCCTGAAGCGTTCCGCCACTTCTTTGAATCCTGCACTTATCTCGTCCGCCGATACAGGAGGGAAAGAGTACAATAAATGCCATACAGGGCTGCCGGTGAATCCAACTACGGTTTTTACGCCCAACAAATGTGCTGCTTCCCCTACTTTTATCATTTCTTCCGCCGCCCGCCTGCGAACGCCTTCCGGATCGCCGTCGCCCCATATACGCGCCGGAAGAATGGTCTTATGACGTTGGTCAATCCTGTCGCAAACACATTGCCCTACCGTATGGTTGGACACGGTATATAATTCCAGACCGTATTTCTCAAGCATGGATTTAACATCATCGCAATAACTACGACTTAGCTTTTCAATATCTAAATGATTCTCCGTACATGCGAGTTCGAGACCGTCATATCCGAACTCTCTCGCTTTCGAACAAATTGTTTCCAAAGGCATATCGCCCCACTGTGCTGTGTATAAAGTAACTTTTCGCGCCATGATATAATTTAAGTTTTTTAATTTATTAATGACGCAAAAGTAAGAATTAATTTTCTACATTTGTGCAATCAAAGTAAAAAATATAGACAAAAAAAATTTTTCTTATGTGTAACAGCAGTAAAATATTATCGGCAAACAAAGATGAACAGACATTATTCCCGTTGGGAGACGCATCTGACAAAAAATGGAATCGGAGGTTGAGTATGAATAAAAATCTCCCCGTCATGAAAAAAAACAGACTGTTCCTGTTATTGACTTTTATATGTGCGCTTTGGGGAGTTTCCATTTTATCATACGCACAGCATAATCAACCGCTACGTTTAGGCGTCGCCGGCTTATCTCACGGACATTTATGGGAAGTCGTCCGCAGAGTTGATCGTGGGGATTTTGTCATTGTCGGAGTGGCGGAAAAAGACAATCGGCTAAGAGCCGCAAACAAACTTCGCGATAAAATAGACGCGTCGCTGTTCTATGCCGACCTGGAAGAAATGCTTGACAAAGCAAAACCGGAGGCCGTCATTGTATACGAATCCATATACGACCATCTGCGGGTGGTAGAACTTTGTGCCCCAAGAGGCATTCATGTGATGGTTGAAAAACCGCTGGCGGTCAACATGGAGCATGCCGAACGCATGGCAGAACTGGCGAAAAAAAACAAAATCCATTTACTGACAAATTATGAAACGACATGGTACAATACGAACCACGAAGCCCGCAGATTGATTAGCGAAGGTGCAATCGGCAACATCACACGAATCAATGTTTACGACGGACATCAAGGCCCCTTCGAAATAGGTTGCGACAAAGAATTTACAGATTGGCTCACCGACCCTGTTTTCAATGGAGGCGGGGCCGTAATTGATTTCGGATGTTATGGCGCAAACCTGGCGACATGGCTGCTCAAAGGTGAGAAACCCAAAGGCGTCTCCGGCATACTGAAACAACAAAAGCCGGACAAATATCCAAAAGTCGACGACGATGCTACCATCATCATAGAATATCCTTCTGCAGTCGTACAGATCATGGCCTCCTGGAATTGGCCGATGAACCGTAAAGATATGCATATATACGGTAATAAGGGATATATCTATCAGGACACTCCCGCAAAAATGAGAGTTTACGCCGATAAAAAAGAGACAATGCGGGAACCGCCGTCTTTAATAGCGCCGTACAATGATGCTTTTTATTATTTAAAGGCCGTAGTGCGAAATGAGATACAAATGGAACCTTATGATTTATCCTCATTAGAAAATAATCTTTGGGTTGTCAGGATATTGGAAGCCGCCATCAAAAGTTCAAAAAGCGGAAAAATAATTTATTTCGACAATTGAGTTTTTGCATGATCAACCGACAGGTTGACCGTCATAAAAATGATTATGCACGGCGCATCATCAATAAAAAAGGCTGTATCAAAAGCGGCTTTTCCGTCATCACGAACGAAGTGAAGCAATCCTGAATAGCAGTAAATCAATGGATTGCTTCGGGCTTCGCCCTCACTGGTGACAACGATTTCAGGCTTTTGACACAGCCTCTTCATTATTATTTAGTCGTCCCTTAAATAATGGAATTTTACAGCCGGATTAAAATTCCCGATAAAGGAAAACCATCCCAAAGCAGGAAAATATTTTTGAGCCAAAAAGACAACAACTTCTTCCAACTGTTCATTTTCTTCTTGAAGTTGAAGGC
>JAIRMH010000107.1 GCA_031258835.1 Tannerella sp. | reverse complement strand
GTTACATGGGGCAAAAACGGTAACCGTGCGCTTGACGACCCCTACATCTCGTTAGCGAATCTCGCAACCGGCGGGACAAACCGGTATGGATACATAGACAGTCAGGGCAATTTGGTTAATTTCCATTATTTACAGATCAGCCGTATGGCTAACCCGAATTTGCAATGGGAAAAATCAGAGGCATGGAATCTGGGCTTAGACTTCGGTTTTCTGAAAAACCGAATATCAGGTACGATTGAGGGCTACTCGGTTACTACCCGCGATATGATTATGGGGCAAACCTTGACGCAATTCTCAGGCTTTTCATCAATGACGACCAACCTCGGCGAAGTAACAAATAAAGGTTTTGAAGTGTCTCTTACTACAGTAAATATCAAAAACCCAAATTTGGAATGGAGCACCACCATTAATTTTTCGTACAACCGAAACAGAATCGAACATCTTTATTACGAATACGAAGATATACTTGATGCCGACGGGAATATTATCGGCAGAAAAGAAGTGAACGATATAAGCAGTGGCGGCAATGACGGCTGGCATATCGGACATCCCATTGACGTAATCTGGAATTACCGCCAAATAGGTATCTGGCAGGCGGATGAAGTTGAAGAAGCGAAAGAATACAATCAGAGACCAGGCGACCCAAAGATTCAGAAAAATCCCGACAACCCGCTTCAAAAAAATGCAAGCGGTTATTATGCTTATGATAATGAAGACAAGTATTATGACGGGCCTCGCACCCCTCCCGTAAACTGGTCTATGCGCAATGATTTCACGCTTTTCAAGGATTGGAGCATTTCGGTCAACATGTATTCGTATATGGGGCACAAAAGTCTTTCAGGGAACTACCTGAATAACGACAATGCCAGTAACATTCTGGTACAGGGTGCGAATGAGTTTAAAAAGGAATATTGGACGCCCGAAAACCCCTCCACCGAGTATGCGCGGATTCAGGCGCAGGGGCCCGCCGGAGCAACCAGCGCTCAAAAGATATTCGACCGCTCATTTATACGCCTCGAAAACATATCAGCATCCTATTCCGTACCGCGAAAGTGGATTTCGAGGCTGAACTTCGAGAAGCTGAAAATCTTCGGCTCTGTCCGTAACGTGGCCGTATGGAATAAAGAGTGGCCGTATGGTGACCCGGAGACGGGCGGTCTTGCTACTAGAGTATTTTCATTGGGAATAAATGCAACCTTCTAAAATCAAAATAATATGAACATTTTACATAAAAACAGAATACCGGCCATAGCGCTGGTCATCGCATTGTGTGGAACAGCGTTGTTAGGCGGTTGTTCCGAAGATTTCTTAGAGCCTACACCGCTTTCGTTCTATGAGCCGGGCGTTACGTTATCTTCCGAATCGGGTATGCAGGCGGTCATGGCGATGACCGACAGGCATCTTCGTCACTATTGGACGCATCAGGAGAATAATTCGGGTCACAACTCGAATCCGATGGGAACGGAATATATGTTTTCCGACCTCATGGCCTACGGCAAAACGGATGAGACGGCCACAGGGCTTAACTTCTCCGTCGCCACCCAGCTCACGCCCCAAAACGCAGGAGCAGGAGAAGGTAGCGGAAATTCAAATGGAAACTTAATACAATATTTCTGGACAGAAACCTATAACGGGATGAAGTATGCCAATACCGTCATCAATTATATAGACAATGTACAGGGTCTGGATGAAGCCACCAAAAACGCTTACCTGGGCAGGGCGCTCTTTCACCGCGCATTTCGCTACTATACGTTAGTCTTTCAGTTTGGCGACGTGCCTTTAATTACCGAGATTCCTTCCGTACCCAAATTTAACTACCGTTCAACTAAAAAAGAAGCCATTTTGGAAATGATAACCATGGATTTGGAAAAGGCAGTGGAATATGTACCCGATCAATCGGATATGGAATACAAAGGAATGGTCAACAAAGGCGCTTGCCGGATGCTGCTTATCAAATGCTATCTGGCAACCGGTCAATGGCAGAAAGCCAAAGATCAAGCTGATATTTTGATTGACGGGTCGGGTTATGCACTGGTACAGGGCGGCGACGGATTAGGATCACTCGGAACTTTTATTGCCGGCGGAGAACCCGAAACATGGCCTATTACCCGCAATGTGATTTGGGACTTGCATCGCTCGGAAAACAAACTTCATGCACAAAATACGGAAGTCATTATGGCAATGCCAAACCGTGGATTAGCAGCTGAATCATTTCGGCAATGGTTACAAATGCGTATTTACGGACCCTTTTGGAATTCCGGCTCTATTCAAACTCCCGACAATTTACAGGCAGGACAAAATCATCCCCGCAGCAACGCCGATTACAATGTTCAACTCGATTTGCTAAGAGCTGTAGGGCGAGGTATTGGCATTTTCCGTCCCACTTATTTTGCTCAACACACACTATGGAACGTGAATGGCGTATTGGACGAAGGAGACCTGCGCCACAGAAGCGACGTAGGCAATTGGATAAGAATGACGGATTTGAAATACAATAATCGAAGTTCGGCATATTACGGACAGAATTTTATGCTTTATCATCCTGAAACAGGCAGATTGTTGTGTAGCGACACCGTGCGTTGCTGGTATGACTGGCCTCATTACAAATATTGGAATCTTGATGTAGGCAATGAAGCCAACCAGAACGCTAACGCATTTAATGGCGCCACAGGCGGTTCAACAGGAGGTCATGGCGACATCTACCTCTACCGCCTGGCCGAAGCCTATCTGCTGCGTGCCGAAGCGCGATTCTATCTCGGTGATCCTTCGGGCGCTGCCACCGACGTGAACGAAGTGCGCAAAAGGGCCAGATGCACGCAGCTATACGACGTCGTCAACATCGGCGACATCATGAACGAACGCGCTCGCGAATTGCACATGGAAGAATGGCGTAAAGTGGAATTAGCACGGGTTTCGCGTTGCCTTGCTCTGAGTGGTAAACCGGATGAATGGGGCAATACTTATGACATCAATACCTACGACAAACAATCAGGCCGAGATGCTTCCGGTGGCAGTTACTGGTGGCAACGGATTGTGCATTATAATGAATTTTACAATCATACAGTCTATTCCAATAACCGCTCACAAGAATACAATTTAGACAAGTATAATTTCTACTGGCCTGTCAGGCAAGCAGTAATTGACTCAAATAGAGAAGGCAAACTCAGCCAAAACTACGGTTACGACGGCTACGACGACGCCACTCCCAAATGGGAAACTTGGCAGGAAGCCGTAGAGGACGAAGGTAGACAGGAATAATAAAAAGTTTGTTTAACATCGAAAAAGGCCATTCATTCCAAAAGAATGGCCTTTCTTGCTAAAAAAATATATATCATGCGTTCATACATATTACTTTTTTCTATTATCAACTTTACTTCTTTGCTGTTTGCGCAAGGAATTGAACAGAAACATCATGTCTTTTATCCCGGCAAAATTTGGAATGATAACAACGGCGTGCATATCAACGCCCACGGCGGAGGCGTTTTATACCACGGCGGCAAATATTACTGGTTCGGCGAACATAAAGACGAACAGTCAAACTCGGCATTTGTCGGCGTAACCTGTTATTCGTCCGATAATCTCTACGACTGGACGTACGAAAGTGTGGCGCTACCGGCCGAAAAAGACCCGCGCAGCGAGATTGTAGAAGGCTGTATCATCGAACGTCCCAAGGTGATTTACAACGCAAAAACGGAAAAGTTTGTCATGTATTTCCATTTAGAACTGAAAGGCAAAGGCTATGCGGCGGCAAGAACGGGAATAGCCGTCAGTGATAAAGTAACCGGACCTTACAGGTATCTGAAATCCTGCCGCCCGAATGTCAAACGTTATCCGGTAAATATGAGTAAAGAACAACAGCGATCGCCGGTAAAACCGTCTGATTTCCCGGAATGGTGGACGGATGAATGGAAAAAGGCCGTCGCTGACGGAATGTTTGTCCGCCGCGATTTTGAGGGAGGACAAATGTCGCGCGACATGACCCTCTATGTGGACGACGACGGGAAAGCCTGTCACATTTATGCTTCGGAAGAAAACCTGACTTTGCACATCGCCGAACTGACGGATGATTATCTCGGTTACACCGGTAAATACATTCGCATAGCGCCGGCAGGGCACAATGAAGCGCCGACAGTTTTTAAGAAAGACGGCAAATATTTTATGATAACTTCGGGCTGTACCGGTTGGGAGCCAAATGCCGCCCGTCTATTCTCTGCCGACAGCATAATGGGCACATGGACGGAACATCCCAATCC
>JAIRMH010000219.1 GCA_031258835.1 Tannerella sp. | reverse complement strand
GAGATATTTTGAAATTCACGGTCAAAATCCGGCGTTTCCGCTTCGCTCAATGTCCGATTGAGGCGCATAAACTGCTCTCGGAAAACGTTTTTGATGATATTTGTGTCGCCGTCGAACTCATAATTTGCAGTATCTTTCAACGAAAAATACGTATAGCCGAGCCTTGTAAAGTGTACCAAGGCAGGCAGTTTGACGCGGGTATTTTCTGAAAACAAGTTGGGCATCGGTGCTGAATTATATATTGTTATCGGTAAAATCGTCTGCCACGACTGCGACAACTTGGTCGGCAAGCCAAAGTTTTAACAGTTCTGTTTCGTCGGCATCTAAAATTTTTGCAATAACCGGTATATAGCCCTTCCTTGCTCGGCGTTCTCCTTTCTCTATTTTCCAACAAGTTGCCGAGTCAATGTCCAATGCCGCCGCCAACTTCCGTAATGGCAGCCCTTGTCCTTCTCTTAATTCTTTTATTCGTTCTATAAACATATTGCTTATTATTTAATAGTCCTGACAATTTTCGGCAAAGATGCAAAATAAAATTCAAATATTTACAATCGGAAAGAGTTTTATCATTTGCCCTTGCCCTTTCTATTTGTTAAGCTTGTTTGCGTACCAATTCTTCATATTGTTCTACCTGACGACTTGTTTGAAAGTGCCTTCAACTAATGTATAATCAACAAATTCCGTATTTTCGGCACGATTATTTTGAGTTTTGGTTCCACACTCACGTATCGTGTCGAAAAACACGACGTCATCAAAAACGACGCTGCTGTCAGCAATGTAATAATCTTTTTCATAATCCTTTATTCTTTTTGTTTATATTTCATTCCTTTCAAAATATAGTCATAGAACATAAATATTCAACGCAGCCCATTGAATAGTTTACCACCACAACCGAAACAAAACATCTGCTCAAAGAACTCAAAAAAAATAATTTGCACACAAGATTGTCAATATTTTGCCGGCTTTAAATCATATTTTTCAAGAATTGGAGGCATATTTTTGTTCTAATGTAAGTTCGCGAATGTTGTAGAAAATATCCATTACTGTTGTTTTTCTGCAAATGTACATGAAATTTTCGATATATCTTTGTGTGGAATAAAAGTTTTATGTACTTTTGACAATCATAATTATAATTCTCATGTTTACACATTATCTCAAAATCGCGTTTCGCAATATGCGAAAATACAGGACGCAATCGTTGACCGGTATTTTTGCTCTGGCATTCGGGCTGGCCTGTTTTGTTCCAGCGCTTTACTGGCTGCGCTACGAAACGTCGTACGACAGTTTTTATCCCGGTGCGGAGAATATTTACCGCATCTATCTCTATGAAAAACAGTCGGGCAAGTTGAACGAACTGGTATCTCGCCGTCAGTGTCGTATTCATTGTCGCTGCACTGGTAGTGATGATGCAAATGCGTTTTGTTAAACGTAAAGATTTAGGATTCGAACGCACCGGAATTATACATTTGTCCGGATTGAACTGGTTCGCAAATGGCGATGTGATAACTGTATTGAAGAATGAACTCATATCTTTCCCGCAAATCGAACACATCACGGATGCTTATTTCGAGCCTCAACACAACCCTGGTTCCGAAACTATGATCACTGATTTGGAATGGCCGGGGAAACTGCCGTCCGACAATCATGTTTTCCATAGCATCCCTGCCGACAGCCGGTTTGCCGAAACATTCAAGGTAAATATGCTTATGGGAGAATGGTGGAACGAAGGTCAAATGCAAAAGATCGTTCTCAATGAAGAAGCCGTCAAGGTAATGAGACTTGGCGAACCTGTTGGCGCCACTATCCGCTGGATTAATAATGGTATGAAAGAATACACGGTAGTGGGCGTGGTGAAAGACTTTCACACGCTGTCGCTTCGCAACCGCATCTATCCGACCGTCTTCTTTGCGCTTGTTGATCCGGCAAACAACCTGTATATCCGTGTTGCCCCCGGTCAGGAGAAAGAGGTGATACGGCGGATAAACACTCTCCTCCCTGAAATAGATGTTACTTTATCGGATGTTTATCCGACCCCACTCGTCGAACTGTATGACCGTCTTAATTATTCCGAACAGGCTGGTCTGAAAATGTTTTCCATCTTGGCGACGGTTTGCCTGCTGATTTCGCTGTTCGGTATTTATGCCGTAGCCACGGCCTCCACGCGGCGACGGCGCAGGGAGATAGCCGTTCGCAAAGTAATGGGCGCCGAAGCTGGCGATGTAGCCCGCATGTTTTTCCGCGAATACATCCTGCTGGTGATCATTGCAGGAACCATTGCGCTTCCTCCGGCCTGCCTTGCCATGAGTCGCTGGTTGCAGGGGTATGCCTACCGTACGGATATCCACTGGTGGTTGCCGGCAGGGGTGGTTGCGGGAGTAGTCGCCGTGGTGTTACTGACCGTGCTGGGACAGGTGCTGAAAGCTGCCAACAGTAACCCCGGGGAGGTAGTAAAAAGCGAGTGACAATACTGTTCGATGTAGGGGCGCACCTTTGACGACGTCCTCCTTTGCGTTAAAAAGATATTTACCCATCCGTTTCGTTAGAGAGCCTAAAAAACTCAGATTCTCTAAGCGTATGAAATGAAAAATTTTGTTTCATTTCATACGCGCTTGGAAATCGCAAAATTTTCATGTAGTTTTGTCCTTTATTATAAGCAATTGTTATCAATAGTAGATATGAAAGAAAAATATTTCAGTTATTCTCTTATTGTGCTGATTATAGTCCTGGGCTGGTTGATTATAAGTGGATTATGGTCTTTTGTGAATGGGCTGTTGGGCGCCATAACGCTCTATGTGCTTGTACGGGGGCAGATGACTTATCTGACGGAAAAACGAAAAATGAAAAATAGGACGGCTGCCTCTCTTATTGTTTTGGAAGTCTTTGCCGGCGTATTAGTACCGATATATTTTCTTGTATGGATGCTTATCGGAAGGATCCAGGATGTAAGTGTTGATATTTCGCAACTGATAGCTACCGTGCAGCATTTCATATCGCTTATAGAGGAGAAGACCGGATATAATGTGTTGAGCGCAAATAATATAGAAACGGCGACCGCTTATGCGACAAAAGGAGTTCAGTTTGTTATTAATCAGGTTGGCGGATTAGTCGTCACCACCGTAGTGATGGTTTTTTTGTTGTTTTTTATGCTTGTAAGCCGTAAAAAAATAGAGGCGTATGTATATAGTTTACTGCCGTTTGAAGAGGACAATAAGCATGCCGTGATGGATGAGATTCGCAATATGGTACGTTCCAATGCGATTGGGATACCGTTGCTTGCGTCCATACAGGGTGCGATAGCTATTGTCGGTTATTGGGCGGCGGGCGTCCCCAGTCCGTTTTTGTTTGGTATTGTTACCGCATTTGCAACCATTGTCCCGCTATTAGGCACAGGACTTGTATGGGTGCCGCTTGTCGCGTATATGGCCTTATCGGGTAACTGGATTGCAGCGATAGGTCTTGCCGCCTATTGTGTAGTTTTATTGATAAATGTAGATAATGTCATACGTTTTATCTTGCAGAAAAAGCTGGCGGACACACACCCTTTGATTACGGTTTTTGGTGTTATCCTCGGACTTAAACTGTTTGGTTTCTGGGGCGTTATCTTTGGTCCGTTGCTAATGTCCATGTTTTTTTTGCTGGTGAATATTTTCCGTAGAGAATATTTGGATAATTCTGATAATAAAAAAGATTTATGAACGAAGCGATTCAGTATATATATTCCGTTTCATTTGTGAGGGTAATAGAATTTGCAGGTACTATTGCATTTGCCATTAGTGGGGCGAGACTTGCCGCAGCAAAGGAATTTGACTGGTTCGGTGCATTTGTTGTCGGTTTTGTCACAGCTATCGGAGGTGGTACGACGCGCGATCTGCTGCTTGATATCACCCCGTTCTGGATGCTTAATCCGTTGTATATGCTATGTTCGTTTATCGGCTTGGTTATTGTCATTATTTTCAGCAAGAGACTTGTACGGCTTAATACTCCGTTCTTTATATTTGATACAATCGGACTGGCTCTGTGCGTTGTCGTTGGAATCGAAAAAACGATCCGGCTTGAGTTCCCTTTCTGGGTTGCTATCGTCATGGGAACGATAACGGGCGTTGTTGGGGGAATCATACGCGATATTTTTATACACGAGATACCGCTTGTTTTCCGGAAAGAAGTTTATGCGCTCGCCTGCGTGTTCGGCGGTTTTGTTTATTGGCTTTGTTATACGATGGATTTTACGGACGTCGTTTGTGAAATAAGCGCGTCGATTGCAATATTTATAGCGCGCGTACTTGCGGTAAAATATCAGTGGGGATTGCCGAAAATGAAGAATTTATAGCGCGCCTCCCGTTCTTCGATGATAAGTTTCTCGCCTGCACCTCCCTCACGGCAAAAAAAATCCCATTTTTGCAAAAAAAAAGGCAAATTATTTGTTTATTCGAGAAAAACATGTACATTTGTCGCCGAAATAACAGGAAAAATGATTTTTTAGAAATGAAATATGTGATGGAAAATACAAATTGGTGGTGGCGCTTACGATGTATACATTGTGAGTAGTTAGAGCCGTATGTGTTTATCCGGAAATCTATAAGGAATAAAAAAAGGTCTATCGTACTCACGACAGGCCTTTTTTTAATGTGTTTTTGAGAAGCGGATGTCATATGTAACAGATAAATAATTAATGATTGAAAATGAACTATCAAGTAGATGAAAAAGGTTATTATGGTCGTTTTGGCGGCGCATATATACCGGAGATTCTGCACAAATGTGTGGAGGATTTGCAGAATAATTATTTGAAAGTATTGGAGAGCGATTCTTTTAGAATGGAGTATCACGGTTTGCTGCGCGATTATGTCGGACGTCCGTCGCCGCTATATTTTGCCGAACGGTTGAGTGGGAAATACGGTTGCCGGATTTATCTCAAACGGGAGGATTTGAATCATACCGGCGCACATAAAATCAATAACACAATCGGGCAGATCCTTGTCGCGAGGAAGATGGGAAAGACCCGCGTAATAGCGGAGACAGGTGCAGGGCAACATGGCGTGGCGACGGCTACGGTCTGCGCACTTATGAATATGCCGTGCGTGGTGTACATGGGAAAGACGGACGTTGAACGTCAGCAGCCGAATGTGGAAAAAATGCGGATGCTTGGCGCGACTGTTGTTCCCGTATTGTCGGGGAACATGACGCTTAAAGACGCGACGAATGAAGCAATACGCGACTGGTGCAGCCATCCGTCCGATACGTTTTATATCATTGGTTCGACGGTAGGTCCGCATCCCTATCCCGATATGGTGGCGCGACTTCAATCGGTGATAAGTGCGGAGATTAAACGTCAGTTGGAAGAACGGGAGGGACGCGACTATCCCGATTACCTTATGGCGTGCGTCGGGGGTGGCAGTAATGCCGCCGGCACAATATATCATTATCTCAATGATGGGAGGGTGAAGATTGTACTTGCCGAGGCCGGCGGCGAAGGCCTGTTATCCGGAAGGAGCGCCGCAACCATACACTTGGGGAAAGAAGGCGTCTTACATGGGGCGCGTACGCTCGTCATGCAAGACGAAGACGGACAGATCGAAGAGCCGTATTCCATATCGGCCGGGCTTGACTATCCCGGAATAGGCCCTATGCATGCAAACCTGTCGGAAACGAAACGGGCGGTGATTTTGCCGGTCAACGACGACGAAGCAATGTCGGCCGTCTTTGAACTGACGAAACTCGAAGGTATTATCCCGGCGCTCGAAAGCGCTCATGTGCTGGGCGCATTGCCGAAACTTGATTTTGACAGTCGGGATGTTGTCGTTTTGACAGTCTCCGGTCGTGGCGACAAAGATATGGAAACATATCTGCGATTTATGGCGGACAGTAATTTAAAAAATGAATGATATGTACAGATTCAAAACCGTTAGAAAAAAGTTATTAGGCGACTTGCATACGCCGGTCAGCCTCTACCTGAAACTTCGCGATGTTTATCCGAAGTCCTCGCTTTTGGAAAGTTCCGATTTTCATGTAAATGAAAACAGCCTTTCGTTTATCGCTATTTGTCCGCTTGCCGATATCGGCGTGAACTCGGGCGAAGTGACAGCCACGTTTCCCGACGGAAAGACCGATATACGTCCGTTAAGCGGAAGCTATACCGTGCCTGTCGCGCTGAATGATTTTATCCGTAACTTTGATATTGACGGCGACGATAAAGATCGTTGCGGACTGTTTGGGTATACGGCGTTTGATGCGGTGCGTTATTTTGAAAATATTCCCGTCATGGAATATCATCACAAAGATACCGATGCGCCGGACATCTACTATATCCTCTACAAATACCTGCTTGTGTTCGACCATTTCAAGAACGAACTTACGCTTATTGAATTGTGCCGCGACGATGAGAGCGATCATTTGGACGAAATAGAAGCGTTGATAGAAAACCGTAATTACGCTTCGTACGATTTCCGTGCGACAGGCGAATGTATATCGTCCGTCACGGACGATGAGTATAAAGCCATGGTACGCGAAGGTATAAAACACTGTTTACGTGGCGATGTATTTCAAATTGTCCTGAGCCGTCGTTACGAACAGCCTTATCAGGGCGATGATTTCAAAGTTTACCGTTCGCTTCGCAGCATAAACCCGTCACCCTATTTGTTCTATTTTGATTTCGGCGGTTTCCGCATATTCGGTTCGTCGCCCGAAACGCACTGCAAAATCGAAAACCGTCATGCAAGTATCGATCCCATCGCCGGAACAGCTTTCCGTACGGGTAATATAGCCATTGACAAACAGCGTGTCGAGACGTTGCTGAACGACCCGAAAGAAAATGCCGAACATGTGATGCTGGTTGACCTGGCACGTAATGACCTGAGCCGTAACGCTTGCAATGTGAAGGTCGATTTCTATAAAGAAGTGCAGTATTACAGTCATGTGATGCATCTGGTGTCGCGGGTAAGCGGAGATATAAAAAGCGACGGCGATTCGTTGAAAACGTTTATCGACACTTTTCCCGCCGGCACATTAAGTGGCGCTCCGAAAGTGAGGGCCATGGAACTTATTACCGAAATAGAAAAGCAGAATCGCGGCGCATATGGAGGATGTATCGGCTTTATCGGATTAAACGGGGATTTGAATCAGGCGATCACCATAAGGGCTTTTGTCAGTCGCAGTAATATCCTGTATTATCAGGCCGGCGCAGGTGTCGTCGCCAGGAGTGACGACGAACGCGAACTTGAAGAGGTCGGCAGTAAACTGGGAGCGCTGAACAAAGCGATCAAAGAAGCGGAAAAACTTAAAAATTAAAAACAGAATATCGTATGAAATGTTTATTATTTGATAATTATGACTCCTTTACATACAACCTCTATCATATTCTGCACGAACTTGGCGTAGATACGGACGTTTACCGCAATGATAAAATATTATTGGAAGAAGTAGAGGCGTATGATAAAATATTGTTATCTCCGGGACCCGGAATACCGTCGGAAGCAGGCCTTTTATTGCCGATGATAGAGATGTATGCGCCGACTAAATCCATACTGGGTGTTTGTCTTGGAGAACAGGCGATAGGCGAAGTTTTCGGGGCGAAACTTTTAAATCTGAAAGAAGTTTATCATGGCGTATGTTCCGATATCAGAGTACTGGCGAACGATCCGTTGTACGACGGCCTGCAACCGGCATTTCGCGCCGGACGTTATCATTCATGGGTCGTATCGAAAGACGACTTCCCCGAATGTCTGGAAATCACGGCTGTCGACGCCGAAGCGGGACATATCATGGGAATCCGTCACCGTCGTTACAATGTGTACGGTATACAGTTTCATCCCGAATCCATCCTCACCCCACAGGGTAAAAAAATTATCGAAAACTGGCTTAAAAACTAACAATAAGTTGAATCAAAAAAACGAAGAAAAATGAAAGATATATTATACCGCCTTTTTAATCATCAATACCTTGGGCGCGAAGAAGCCGGACAGGCGCTGGCCAATATTGCCGGAGGAAAATATAACGGCGAACAGATATCCGCATTGATAACCGTATTTCTGATGCGCAGCATCTCTGTCGACGAACTTGCCGGATTCCGTGATGCGCTTCTGGCATTGCGCGTACCGGTCGACCTGTCGGAATATAAACCGATTGATATCGTAGGCACCGGCGGCGATGGAAAGAATACGTTTAATATCAGTACGGCATCGTGTTTTGTGCTCGCCGGCGCAGGATATAATGTGGTGAAACACGGCAACTACGGCGCAACATCTGTTAGCGGCGCGAGTAATGTGATAGAACAGCATGGCGTTAAATTCACGAAAGATATCAATAAATTGCGGGAATCCCTTGATGCCTGCCGTATTGCATATCTTCACGCCCCGTTTTTTAACCCGGCGCTGAAAGCGGTTGCGTCCATACGGAAAAATCTTGGCGTACGCACATTCTTTAATCTCCTCGGACCGCTCGTGAACCCCGTAATGCCTGCTTATCAGTTACTGGGCGTTTATAACTTGCCGCTATTCCGCCTTTACAGTTATACGTATCAGGTTAGCGGCACGCGTTTCGGCGTTGTCCACAGCATAGACGGTTATGACGAGATCTCCCTTACTTCGGAGTTCAAAGTAGCAATGCCGGAGAAAGAAAAAGTTTATACGCCCGAAATGATAGGGCTGAAGCGTTACAAAGAAGCGGATTTGTATGGCGGTGACACGCCGGAAGCGGCCTCTGCAATCTTCGACCGCGTACTTAATAACACGGCGACGGATGCGCAACGCGATTGCGTACTTGTAAACTCCGCCTTTGCCATACAGGTCATATGCCCCGGGAAAAGCGTTGAGGAATGTCTTTTTGAGGCGCGTGAATCGTTACAAAGCGGCAAAGCCTTATCAGCCTTCAAAAAATTCGTGGAAGTAAATTCCTCCTGCGACAGTATTCACTAATCGTCATTCATTATATAACATCGTGGACATTTTAGAAACAATAATAGCAAACAAGCGGCGGGAAGTAGCCCGTCAGAAAGAGGTGGTGCCGTTGGATTTTATGCTGAGCGCAGGGGAACGGCGTCTTAACGCTCCGGTATATTCCATGAGGCGGTCGCTGGAAGCGTCTCAATCGTGTATTATTGCCGAATTTAAGCGGCGTTCCCCGTCGAAAGGATGGCTATACCCCCGCGCTAAGGTAGATGATATTGTTCCCGCTTACGAGGCTGGGGGAGCGTCGGCCTGTTCGATTCTTACCGACAGTGATTTTTTCGGAGGCTCTTTTGGCGATTTGCGGCGCGCCCGTATGCTCGTCGGATTGCCGCTGCTGCGTAAAGATTTTATAATTGATGCCTATCAGTTATATCAGGCGCGTGTGATGGGCGCCGATGCCGTGTTGCTTATTGCCGCATCGTTGACAAAAAGCGAATGTAAAGACTTTGCGGCTATAGCGCACCAATTAGGTATGGAGACACTGCTTGAAGTGCATAAAGAAGAAGAATTGTCGTATCTTAACGAATATGTGGATATGCTCGGCGTTAATAACCGTAACTTGGGAACGTTTTATACGGATATTAGTAATTCATTCCGCATGATAGAAGTGATGAAAGCCGAAGCGGGAGAGGGGAGTGACGCTCCATTGCCGGTCTCCGAAAGCGGCATATCGGATATCAACATGATAAAACAGCTTCGTGACGCCGGTTTCCGTGGCTTTCTGATGGGCGAAATTTTTATGAAAACCGAAGATCCCGGCCGGACATTATCCGGGTTCATTGATAAACTGAATAATTGACGAAGCGCTTGTGAAACGGATGATTATAAAAGTATGCGGCATGCGTGACCCGGGAAATATATGCAGTCTGGAGGCACTTGATATAGATATTATAGGTTTCATATTTTATCCGCCTTCGCCTCGTTTTGTGCCGGACGACGGACGTTTGGACGACATTGTATTTCGGTGCGGAAAGAAAAAAACAGGAGTTTTTGTAAATGAAAAACCGGAAATATTAATTGATAAGGCGAAACGTTATTGCCTGGATTACATCCAGTTACACGGAGACGAATCGCCAGAGACCTGTGAAGCGCTACGCCGGCAAGGTTGTGCTGTTATTAAAGCCTTCCCGGTAGCGACGAAAGAGGATTTTAAATATACGGACGACTATCCGTGCTGTGCCGATTATTTTCTGTTCGACACGAAAAATGTTAATTATGGTGGTTCGGGTAAACGTTTTGACTGGTCTCTCCTTGATGAATATAGAGGGAGTACACCTTTTCTACTTAGTGGCGGGTTGACACCGGATTGTGCGGACGAAATAAGTTTGCTCCGCCATCCGATGTTTGCCGGCATAGACCTTAACAGCGGGTTTGAGACATCGCCCGCAGTGAAAGATATCGATAAACTAAAGGATTTTATAAATACAATACGCAGTCTTTGAAAAACAGGATGCGTTTTCATTGTACAATATCGTTAAAAATATAATATTATCTCTTATGGAAAACAGGATAACAACATTGTTTAAAACAAAGAAAAAAGATATTTTGTCGGTTTATTTCTGCGCCGGATATCCGGAGGTTGACAATACCGCAGATGTGATACGGACATTAGAGAGAAATGGCGTCGATATGCTGGAAATAGGTATTCCGTTCAGCGACCCGATGGCCGACGGTCCGGTTATACAGGAGGCATCTACGCAAGCGCTAAGGAATGGGATGTCGCTACGCAAATTGTTTTTCCGGTTGCAAGGTGTCCGTGACAGCGTGAACATCCCGTTGTTACTGATGGGATATCTGAACCCGGTCATGCAATATGGATTTGAAAATTTCTGTAAGTCGTGCAGGGATGTCGGTATCGACGGCTGTATTATCCCGGATTTGCCGTTTTCCGATTATCTTAATGAGTTTAAACCAATAGCAGAAAAATACGGCATCAAAGTCATTATGCTGATAACACCGGAGACTTCCGACGAACGCATCCGTTTTATAGATGAGCATACCGATGGCTTTATCTATATGGTATCGTCTGCCGCTACGACGGGAGCGCAGCAGTCGTTCGATGAACGGAAACAGGCCTATTTTCGCCGGATAAACGCAATGTCGTTGCGGAATCCACGTATGGTGGGCTTTGGGATAAGTAACAAAGAAACATTTCGCACGGCATGCGATAATGCTTCGGGAGCAATTATAGGAAGTAAATTCGTTACGCTTATCGGAGAAAGCCGGTCGCCGGAGATAGCCATAAAAAAATTAAAAGAAGCATTGACCATGACTGAATAAATGATTTTTAACAAATAAAATTTGAAAGTTATTAAAACGTGCACTATCTTTGAAGTGTTTTATAAAACAGATAACAGTCGTGAAAAACAGTTTCACACATATGCTCTTTCGCCTCGCGGCGCATCTTTTCGCCGTCGTGTGCATGAATATCCGCCTCCAGCCGCTATGCGTGTCCGGAAGGGGGAGTGAGGGTTTGCAGCGGCGAACATTCCGGCCGGGAAGAAACCGGGACGGCTCGCGTGTGGCGCAGTCCGTCTTCAGACCGACGGCACGCAACGGTGTCCGACGCCGGCTTCCGAACCGGAAGGCGGGAGCGACAGCAAACAGTGATTTTTCTGTATTCAATTGAATGCATTTAAGATAACAAC